>JAFWCK010000087.1 GCA_017536965.1 Lachnospiraceae bacterium
ATCCGCTTTTCGATATTTCCTGCATAATCGGGATCCTGTGCCATCGCTTCACAATGCTCCATTCCGGGACGCACGATCACCTCTGCGTCGGGCCAGAGCTTTTTCACCAGCGGCATACTTGTCTTTGTGTACAGTTCTTTCTCTCCCCAGTCAAAGCTGATCCTCTTCTGGACCTCTCGGGAAATGTCCGGGGTATTTCCCACCACACAGTCTCTTCCGATATGGAGGATGCTTTCTTTATCATATGCAAGGAAAGAATCTGCCATGTGCTCCGCTATATCCCTGCCATAGCGTTTTACAAAATCCGAGATTCCCTTTTCCCTGTTTTTGATGATCATATCCTGTTGCCATACCAGCACAGGCGCAAAAATCTTCCGCATAACAAAACCCAATCTGGCAACCGGAGCTCCATCCAGATAAATATATTCAATCTTCAGATCACCATATTGAAGAAGATGAAGCAACACGGCACATCCGAGGGAAGCTCCATACAGTAACCGGATCTGTGTTAATCCCTTCCGCTGCAGATAGTTATGCAGTGCAGATGCCTCTGCTTTTGCAGACCGGAAAGATCTTTTCTCACTGCCGTGGCCGCCCATGTCCGGCGTGATGAAATAATACTTTCCGCCAAACTTACTGCCCACCACTTCATACATCTTTTCACCCGTAATGCCCATCGGATGAAGAAGAATGATTACCGGGTCTCCCTTTATTCCGTGCGTATGAATATACATTCTCTGTGTCCTCCTGTCATATCAAAGCAGTGCGCATATTGTCTGATCCGCCAAAAGAGAGCAGGTCCGAAATCAATCGAATCCTGCATACTCCGCTTTTCCAATGTCTTTGTGCTTCTTCATGGATACATTTGCAATCCATACCGACACGATAATACCAATGATAACTACAGCAGGAAAGGCCCATACAGGGCTGACCGACATCAGAGTATCTCCATAGCCGGCAGGCATCTCTTCTATTGCACACTCATAAGTATAGGCACGGTTAAACCAGATCTGGCCATAATAGCCGAAGCTGGAGAAGGTCATCAGAACCGTACCTGCAATATCTCCGAACCGGCTGTAGCTTGTGACTCCCCTGACAGCCTCTGCCAGAGCCGTAATGACGATCAGCGGCACCACATGCCACATGACTGCATCTCTTATGATGAGCAGCAAAAGCAATATTCCCAGAAACAGGCAGACAGCCGCCCCGGGTGCCTGCACGCTTCGAAATGCGCGGATCACAATCGGTGACAGCAGCAGCCCTGCCGTGATCTGATAACAAACGAAGAATATCGGGTGGATTGATCCGGTCACACAGACGACTGCCGTGACAGCTGCGTACAGGACTGCATACAGCAGCATCCATAATGCATTTTTGCGGTTCCATTTGTTGTCCATACTCTGCCTCCTTGTTAGATACAACTAACCAACTTTTAGTTAAGCATATCGACCAAAGGATGTCAAGCTCAGTCCACTTTTTCTCCTCCCTTATCCTCCGCCTCTTCTGCTGAATATCAGAGAAGACATTGCAAAGCAGTTTCCCGGCGTCGAATGTCTGAAAAAGGAGGAACTTGCATTAAAAAGTCCTGACCGTCCGTATCTTGTGGTAAAATTAAATACTGCATCCAGATAAATAATGATGATCAATTAATTCTAAAAGAGAAAAAAACATGAGAAAGATCGGACTCAAAGATTTCTACAACTACAAATACATTTCATCTCTAACGCTCTCTCCGGAGGGCGACAAACTTGCCTATAATTTCATAAAACCGGCAGCCGGGCGTCATGCCCGGCTGCCTTTCCTTCTTTACTCTTTTTTCCTTATCTGCAGTAGATCTCGATTGCCCGCGAGGAGAACTTGGCCGTACCTTCCCCGCCATAACTGTCGATATTTTTTGTGAATTCTCCGCCGCCTGCATACATTTTTCCGAGGCCGCTCAAGATTTCCTTCGTACATGTATACATATGCTCCGTAATATAACCCTGCAGTTTCTTTACCAGAGCCTGCGCCTCCCCGGATGAGGGATCTGTATTCCGGATCTTTCCGAATTCCCCAAAGATATCGATCATACCCTGATATATTTTCTGATCTTCTTCCTTTGTCCGTCCTTTAGTTTTTTTCTCGAATTCTCTGTATGCCGCTGTTGTGCCCCAGGAAGCCTTTGCCCTGGCGGCATACTCATCAATTTTACTTGTGTCAAATGCGTCAAATGCCAATTTTCTCACCCCCAGTAGTTTGATTCCCTTAGCAAGGTCGATCAGGTTCTCGATGTGTTCCTTCTTCAGCGTGAGGAGCTCGATCTGCTGCTCCAGGGCCTTACTCCTGTCAAAATCCGGACAGCTGATGATTTCCTTAATGTCTTTCAGAGAGAACTCCAACTCTCTGAAAAGCAAAATTTGCTGCAGCGTCTCCAGTGCGGCATCGTCATATAGCCGGTAACCTGCCTCCGTGTATTTTGCCGGATGAAGCAGCCCGATCTTGTCGTAATACTGCAGGGTGCGTATACTCACACCTGTCAGCTTACTTACCTCGTTTACTCGCCATAGCGTACAGTCGGAACGCCCGGTAGATGTTTCGGTCGTAGTCATCATAGTGTATTGCCTCCCTCGCCTGGTGTTTCCACTATAAACTATGACGCTGCGTAGGAGTCAATACTTTTTGCTGAGTTCACTAATTTTCCATTATTCAAACACAATTTGCGCGAAATCCAGAAGTACCATGTTTTCATCACTGAAAACAAAGCGAATGGCAGCTCGCTATACAAATTACTCCATCAGAAGAAAGCGAGGTGTCACGATGATCAATAGAAATGTAAAAAGAGTTTTTGTATCGCTGCTTGCAGCAGGCATGCTGTTTGGATGTGCCCCGACATCTGCGGAAAGCGGGACCGGGAATGAGACGGAAACAGTGTCTAACGGCTCTGGCGATGAAAGTACGCAAAGTGGTTTTTCCGGTGAAGAAAGAGGTCCGGGAAACGGCGGCGGACACGGCGCGATAGGACCGGGAAATAGAAATATGGGAGGCCAGGCTCAGACAGATTCCGCTCTGCAGGCTGTGATTGACGAAAGTGCTTCCACATTTGAACAGTTTACCTATACCGATGAAGAAACCGGAATCACACTGGAATACAGCCTATATATTCCGGAAGGGTATGAAGAAGGCACGGATACGTTATATCCCATGGTCATGTTCATCCCGGATTCGACCGGAGCAGGCCTTTCCTCCAGCCAGATTGTTGAAGAATACTATGGCGCAGCTGTCTGGGCAGGCGATGAGGATCAGGAAAAGCATCCTTCCTTCGTCCTTGTTCCGGCTTATACTGGAACTGTGACGGACGATAACTGGAATGCGTCAGAACAGTTGGATGCCACTGTAAATCTGATCATATACCTTACAGAAAATTACAGCATAGACCAGGACAGGCTCTACACGACCGGCCAGTCTATGGGCTGCATGTCTTCCCTGTATCTGAACAGCAAATATCCTGACCTGTTTGCGGCAAGCCTTTATGTTTCGGGCCAATGGGACATTTCGGTCCTTGACGTGCTGGAAGACCAGACCTTCTTCTATGTTACAGCCGGCGGCGATGAGAAAGCATCCGGCGGCCAGGATGAAGTGATGGCTCTTTTTGATCAGGATCAGGTTCCTTACAGCTATCAAAGCTGGGATGCCCAGGAAGACGCACATGCGCAGAATGACCTGGTCCAGGCCATGATCGATGAAGGAAATCAGGCGAATATGATCCGATTTGAGACTGGGACCGTGCTGAACGGCGAAGGCGGAATGGAGCATATGGCATCCTTCAATTATGCGTACAAGATTTCCGCATTGCGGGACTGGCTGTTCGAACAATCACGTTAATATCACTGCGAAGAACTCTGTAAACCCTATTGTATAGAAATGAGCCCCGATTTAGGGGCTCATAACTTTACAAGCATCAGGTTTGTTATAAGGTTCCAACTCTTGGAGTCGGTTGATTCACCTGAAAAATGCATGGCTCGACCTCCTTACAGCGTTCTCTTGTTCCGCCGGAATGCCGCCATCCGGCCCAGATCGCCGTGGCTGATCTGATGCTCCAGCGCGGCGACGATTTTGTCTTTCCGGGAGAGAAAATC
>JAFWCK010000088.1 GCA_017536965.1 Lachnospiraceae bacterium
ACCTTACAACATCCGGCGACATCCACGCAGACGATGAGATCCGTGTTGCTCATGTAAAAGAATTAAAACCGGATATGGCATCATATGACTGCGGTTCCATGAACTGGCTGAACAGCGGCTTATTCATCAACAGCCCTGCATTCCTTGAGAGATGCGGTCTCTCCTTCCAGGAGTGGGGTGTTAAACCGGAAATCGAAGCATTTGATCCTGGTATGATCGCTAACGCTGCATACTACATCAAAAAAGGCGTTCTGAAAACACCTGTACACTTCCAGTTCTGCATGGGCTGCGCAAATGGTATCACCGGTACGATGAAGAACCTGGTATTCATGAAGGAAGAAGCTGAAAAATTAGTCGGCGCTCAGAACTTCACATGGTCCTGCTTCGGCGTTGGACATTCCGCAATGGAAATGCTCTACGGCGCAATCGCACTTGGCGGACATATCCGTGTTGGTATGGAAGACAACGTATTATTCTCCAAGGGCGTTCTGGCTGACAGCAATGCTCAGTTCGTTAAGAGAGCAGTTGAGGCTGTTAAATTATTTGGTCGTGAGGTTGCAACTCCTGACGAAGCTCGTCAGCTGCTGAACCTGCCTCCTTACAACACAGCAGAATAATCTGAACGATTAATTTGACAAACCATTTTGGGGCCGGATCAAGTTCCGGCCCCGATTTCTAGACAGAGAAAGGAATCAAGCTTATGACCTGGGGCGCTCAGTATATGTGCTATACCTGCAAAAAATGCGGGAAGAAATACAAATATGCAATTGACCTGATTGGAGACTTTGGCGCTGATTTTGGCAAATGCCCAGTCTGTGGATCAGATGGAGATCTGACTTATGAAGGTCCGGTATCACCAGAGACCTCTCAGTATGAAGAAGTAGATTGATAAGGACGAACTATGCGGGCAATAGAGATTGACAATCTGAAACAGTTTACGACCGCCTTATTTGCAAGAGACACCTTTGATGGATTTCTGGTAACGGAAGCCTCGTTCAGCACGATCACAAATATCACGATCAACGGACATATTAATCAGGAGTTCATGGGAGAAGCTGATCTGGCATTACCGGAAAACAAGGAAAAAGCAGTCTATTGGAAAAAACTGCGGCCACTTTGCTATGAGATCGTAAAAGGTCAAAAGGTTCCTTTGCGGTTCAAAATCGTTTTTATGATGCCGTCGGATGTCGTTCTGAAGTTCTTGGATCACGCCGGCCTGGATTTTGAGCCGGTCGAAGTGAATGCCCTGTTTCTGAATGTCAATTTTCAGGATGGGAAACTGACCTGTACGACTGGAACATCCATGAAAGCTTTTTCCCTGGATAAAAGTCTGGAAGATGCCTGGGATTCACAAATGGTAAGGTTTTTGAACACAATTCAATAAGAATTCATCATACAAATGACCTGTAAAGGGCTGCAGAAGCAGTCCTTTTTCTTTTGGGTAGTTATTCTTTTAATAGGAACATCCAAAAAAATCTAAATATTATTTCTTTAACGGGAGTTTTTAATATGCTATCATTCCTCAAAATGAGTCATGGTGAATCACTGATAAATAGGCTAACAGGAAAGGGCAGGAATAATGAAAGAAGCATTTCAAATCGGACAGCTGAAAGCAGAGCAGGGAGAAAAGATTTCCGGTTTTTTACCAATTGACGGAACAAATCTGGAAATCCCAATAACCTTGATCAACGGGGCACAGGAAGGAAAAACGATCCTGATCTGCGGCGGCCTGCATAATGCAGAGTACGTGGGGATTCAGGCAGCCATGGAACTGGCTGATGAACTGGAACCAGAAAACGTATTTGGAAATATCATCATTATCAGACTATTAAACCGGTCAGGTTTTGAGCACCGCACGATGAGCCTTGTCTATGAGGATGGGAAAAACATCAACCGCGTTTTCCCGGGAAGTGCTTCCGGAACAGTGGCAGACAAGATTGCCTATATGATGGAGACTGTCATTTATCCTCATATTGATTACTTTATTGATCTTCATTCCGGAGATGGATTTGAGGGGCTGGAATCCTTTGTTTATTGTCTGGGAAATGCCAATGATTATGTTGTAGAGACCAGCCGGAAAATGGCTGAGATCGCACATGTGAAATATTTGGTCGTTTCGGAGTCCAATTCCGGCGGCGCATACAATTATGCAGGAAAACTGGGAATCCCTGCAATCTTGCTGGAACGCGGAGGCAATTCTACCTGGTGTAAGACACTTGTAGAGGAAGATAAGCATGATGTAAAAAATATGCTTCGGTTCCTGGGTATCCTGAGGGGGAATGCGCACCTGCATGGAATGGCTCCTAAACAGGTTAGTCCTGTCACCTATGAAGATGCTCCTGTTTCCGGATGCTGGTATCCGGTCTATCAGCCGGGAGAGACATTCCGTGAGGGAGATGTTCTGGGTGTGATCAAAGACTATTTTGGAAAAGAAGTATTCACCTGTTATGCGAAACATGGCGGCATCATGATGTATGAAACGATCAGTTTGTGTATCATGAAAGACTCTCCGATGGTCGCATACGGCGTCTGGGATGAAGAGAAAGACGGCAGGATCACCAAAGAATGCAGTGTCTGCGGAGAGGATGAAAAACATTTCGGGGAAGATCACGAAGCACGTCATGCACATAAACATGTATCCTAAAATAAATAACCCCCTCTTTACAAAAAAACAACTCATACAGCTTTTATGGCCGCTGATCGTAGAACAGTTCCTGTCAGTTCTGATCGGAATGGTAGATGTCCTGATGGTGGCCTCCGTTGGAGAAACCACTGTCTCCGGCGTTTCCCTGGTTGATTCCATCAATCATTTAGTTATTCAGGTCCTCTTTGCGATGACAGCAGGGGGGACTGTTGTCTGTGCACAGTTTATCGGAGGTAAAGATAAAAAGAATGCTGCAAAGAGCGGAGCTC
Source organism: Lachnospiraceae bacterium (assembly GCA_017536965.1). Taxonomy (GTDB): domain Bacteria; phylum Bacillota; class Clostridia; order Lachnospirales; family Lachnospiraceae; genus RGIG5612. The sequence continues at coordinate 2,914 of JAFWCK010000088.1, forward strand.
AGCTTCTGCTTCTTACTTTTGCAATCATGCTTTTTGTAGTAACGATCTTTTTCTGCGGTGGTACACATATCCTGAAACTATTATTTGGACAGGTGGAGCCTGACGTTATGAGCAGTGCTGTAAAATATATGTATTTTACGGTTGCTTCCTTCCCATTTTTAGCCATCTATCATTCGTCAGCTTCCATTTTTCGTGCGCAGGGGAATTCCCGCGTATCCATGCTGGTATCACTGGGGATGAACCTGTTTAATATTGCGGGAAATGCAGTATGTATTTTTGTACTCCATATGGGAGTTGTCGGTGTGGCACTTCCGACACTCGTTTCCAGAGCATTAGGAGCAATCGTTATCTTGCTGCTCGTTCAAAAGAAAGGAAACGAGCTTCGTATCCCTTCCCTTAAGTACTTTAAGCCGCATGGCATCCTGATCAAACGAATCCTTGCTATCGGTATTCCGAATGGAATTGAAAGCGGCTTATTTAACGTAGGAAAAATTCTTCTGCAGAGCCTGGTTTCCACCCTTGGAACGCCTTCTATTGCTGCTTACGCAGTTGCATCAAACCTTGTGACATACCTGTATCTGCCAGGGAATGCACTGGGAGCAGCTATGATCACGATTGTCGGTCAGTGCTATGGCGCCGGACAGCCGGAACAGGCAAAGCAATATGCCAAGATCCTGCTTATGCTTAACTATGCTATAGCAGCAGTCATTGCCACAGTTATGATCATATGGAGGCATTTCTGGGTAGGATGGTACAGCGTGACAGGGGAGTCAGCATACTACGCTGCGGGTTTATTACTGACGCATTCTATAGGAATGATATTATGGCCGGTCGGTTTTTTGCTCCCTTATTATTTTCGGGCAATCGGACACGCCCGTTTTACCATGTATGTAGCCATCTTTGCCATGGCTCTTTTCAGGGTTGGCGGCGCATATCTGTTTGTTAGCGCTTTGCATAAAGATGTTCTCTGGGTCTGGTTTGCAATGATGCTGGACTGGATCTTCCGTGTCATCATATATTTGATTGCTTTTTTAAAGAAGGGATTTCTTAAAGAGAAAAAGAAGGAGGTTCATGTTACATGAGGAAGACAGTTACATTTGGCGGGATCACAGCGGAGCCTGGAACAAAGAAAAGTGGCTGGGCCCCGGTATTGGATACAGATTATAAACTACCGGTTACCGTTATCAATGGCGTGGATAATGGGAAGACGATCCTTTTGACATCATCGATCCATGGATGCGAATATCCTTCTATCGAGGCAGTCTTTCGGGTTGCTGAAACATTGGATCCGAAGGAAGTGAGTGGCGCAATCGTGGTCATTAATCCAGTGAATGTGGATGGTTTTCTGACACGGACTCCTTACCTTGTGCCACGGGATGGAAAAAACCTGAATCGCCTGTTTCCGGGAGATCCAGAAGGAACGCTGGGGGATAAAATTGCTTATGTACTGACAGAGGACTTTCAGAAAAAAGTGGATTTTCATCTGGATACCCATGGTGGGGATATTCCGGAAACACAGCTTTCTTATGTTTATTATCCGGGAATCAGTGAAGCGAAAGAGGCGCTTCGCATTTCGGAAGAGGCAGCAGAGTATGTTCTTCATGCGGAGTTTCTTATCAAGTCACAGGCCGTCAATCATGCTTATAATTATGCAGCGATCCTGGGAATCCCGTCTCTTATGCTGGAACTAGGGGATAATGCAAGATGGACGGAGGAAGAGGTCTCACTCTATCTGGAAAATATATATAATGTGCTGCGTTATCTGAAAGTGCTTCCTGGAGAAGCAGAAAAGAGACATAGGGATATAAAAAGGATCACAGAGGGAGAATATCTGGATGCAGATTATTCCGGACGTTGGTATGCCTTTGTCGGAAGAGAGGATTCTGTAAAGAAAGGCCAGAAGATTGGAGAGATCCGTGATCTGTTTGGCAATGTTCTGAAAGAATACTATGCCGAATATGACGGTGTTGTGCTGATGGTCGTATCAACGCTGGCGATTAAAGAAGGAGCCCCGATCATTGCATACGGAAGATAAATAATAGTGTATGAAGCACAGTAACATCTGCAAATATCATAAGATTTAGCTAAAACCCCCTCTGGGGGTTTTGGTAATTTTTTACCCTGAAAATCATAATATTTTACCAAAAATCTTAATATTGACTTAAGTATATAATTATCTTACAATGAAGCCACAAATTAATAACGGACACAGAGCATGTTCTGCCGCACGCGCAGATTAAAAGGGAAACCGGTGGAAATCCGGTACGGTCCCGCCACTGTGATAGGGAGCAGCCGACAAATATGTCACTGAGGAAGAAATTCTTTGGGAAGGCGTCGGATGTGATGAACTTAAGTCAGGAGACCTGCTTGCACTGGAATAGCAAATTCATACGGTGTATATGAAGACTATTGATTAAGACACAGGCTTTTTTTGATGTGCCAAAAAAGGTGTGTTTTATCTATGGCGAATTCAAAAGACCCTATGAGAAATAGAGGTCTTTTTTATTGGCAATGTGGTTCGATATGGGTAACTGACCGATAATATATAACTCGCACGGAATCTTGCTTCTTCGTCTGTTATTTACATGTTCATTCACTAACTAAAAAAGGAGGATTGAAATGAAAAAGAACATGAAAAGAATTCTTGCATTTGCAGGTGCAGCGATCCTGGCAGTAGGATTACTGGCAGCCTGCGGCAAATCAGGCGGCGGAGACACGCCACAGGGCAGTGGTGCAGCTGCACCAACGGGTGATAAAACCACACTGAACTTTGGTGTCCAGATGTACAGTGATGGTCTAATCGACCCGATGGCACAGACAAATACATGCTGGAACTGCATGCGTTTCGGTGTTGGTGAGTGCCTGTTCAAATTTGACGATAACATGGTTCCGCAGCCGTGGCTGGCAGAATCAGCTGAGACAGAGGATTATCAGACTTGGGTCGTTACACTGAAAAAAGGTATTAAGTTCTCAGATGGATGTGATCTGACTCCTTCCAAGGTAGCAGCAGCTTATCAGAGACTGAAAGACGAAGGACCTAACGGTTCTACCGCTCCACAGAAATTCCTTCCTTATGAAACGGTGATCACTGCTGATGATGAAGCAAACACAGTCACCTTTGTTCTTCCAAAAGCAAATCAGAACTTCAAAGGTAACATGGCTCATCCGGCTACAGAGATTACAGATGTTGAGCACACCACAGAGTGGAACAACCACGTAATCGGCACCGGTCCGTATATGGTTGAATCCTTCCAGGATCAGGTTGGCTACACAATGAAGGCAAACCCATACTATTATGAGCCGGTTCCTTATGAGACCGTTAAAATCATGTTCATGGGCGATGCGCAGGCAAAAGCTTACGCTCTTCAGAATGGACAGGTTGACCTTGTTGAGAACATCACCAACGTTGCTGATATCAAAGCTCTTCAGGATGACCCGAACTTTAACGTAGATATTGCATCCGGTGTACGCTGCGGTTTCGCATGGATGAACTTCAAAGGCGTTCTGGGTAATGATACTCTTCGTAAAGCAATCCAGATGGCAGTAGATCACGAGACCATTTGCCAGTCCAATACCATCGGCGGTCTTTACACGGCAGGATTTTCTGTACTTCCTTCCACACTGTCTTATGGATACGACAAACTGAACAATCCATATAAATATGATGTAGCAGCAGCAAACAAACTTCTGGATGACGCCGGAATCAAAGACAATGACGGCGACGGAATCCGTGAGTTAGATGGCAAGAATATTGTTCTGACCTGTGTTTCTTATGAAAACCGTCTTCTGAATGAGTTTTCAGATGCATATGCACTCGCTCTTGCAGAAATCGGTATTGGCGTCAAAGCAGATTACGGCAGCTCTGATGATCAGTGGAACAAACTGGTCGCAGGTGAATATGACCTGAACAACAATAACTGGACAACCGTTGCAAATGGCGATCCAACAGAGTACATGGCTAACTGGTACAGCAAATCAGAAGCTAACTACTGCGGATATGCTAATCCGGAATACGATGCTCTTTATGAACAGCTTGAAACAGAATTTGATACAGAAAAGAGAGCAGAACTCTTCCAGAAAATGCAGCAGATCCTGGTTGATGATGCAGTTGTTATCGTTGACGGTTACTACAACAGTTCTATGATCTCTTCAAAGAATGTTGGCTATGCACACATTCATACAGCAGATTATTACTGGCTGTCTACGGAGATCACTCCTGCAAAATAATATATTTAAGAAATCAGGGGATACCGCTTTTGCGGTATCCCCTTTCTGCACTTTAACGACGGGGTATGTTAAAGGGAGGAGAATACTTTGAGTACAAAAAAAATATTATCACGACTTCTCCAGATCGTGATCGTTTTGATCGGAATCAGCTTTCTGACATTTCTCCTGACGTATCTGGCGCCGGGGGATCCGGCTCAGATCATGCTGACATCTTCCGGTGTTATGCCGACTCCTTCTGAAGTCGCTGCGCTTCGTGAAACGATGGGATTAAACGATCCGTTCTTTGTACAATATTTCCGATGGCTGGGCAATGCACTGCATGGTGATTTTGGAGTTTCATTTTCTTTGAATAAACCAGTCGTCGATCTTTTACTTGCCAGGTTATGGCCAACACTGAAACTGACGTTATTTTCTATGATCCTGATGCTGGTGGTTTCGGTCCCTTTGGGAATGGTTTCAGCTGTAAAAAAAGATTCCTGGATCGACAACTTGGTGAGAGGAATAACCTTTTTAGGAGTTTCCATTCCAAACTTCTGGGTAGGTCTTTTACTGATGCTGCTTTTATGCGTAAAAGTAAAACTTCTGCCTGTTATTTGTTCGGGTGGCGACTTTAAGAGCATGATCCTGCCGGCGGTAACGCTGGCAATTGCCATGTCAGCTAAATATACCAGACAGGTTCGTACTGCAATTCTGGAAGAATTGAGTCAGGACTATGTTGTTGGCGCTAGAGCGCGGGGAGTTAAGGAAAGAAAGATTCTTTGGCGGAATGTTTTCCCGAACTCCTTGCTTCCATTGATAACTATGCTGGGTCTTTCTGTTGGTTCTCTCTTGGGAGGAACTGCCGTTGTGGAAGTTATTTTTTCCTATCCGGGACTAGGAAGCCTGGCCGTTGCAGCGATCACATCCAATGACTATAACCTGATCCAGGGTTATGTCTTGTGGATCGCATTGATATATATGGTGATCAACTTGCTCGTGGATATCTCCTACAACTTCGTTGATCCGAGAATGAGATTGTCGAGGTGATTGCCATGGAAATGAAGAAAAAGAACTTTTTTGTAAGAAATAAAACTTTTACGATCTTTGCCATTCTTGCCATTTTGCTGATCCTTATGGCAATCTTTGCGCCACTCGTTACAGGCGGTATTGACCCGACTAAAGGCAGCCTGGCAGATGCCATTAAGGCTCCGAGCGCAGAGCATATCTTTGGAACGGATAAGATGGGAAGAGACATTTTTGCCAGAGTCGTTTATGGCGCGAGAGTTTCTCTCGTGGCGGCATTCGGTGTCGTTGCATTGTCATTTGTTCTTGGAACTGTACTGGGAATCATTTCCGGTTATTTCCGGGGAATCGTGGATGCTGTCATCATGCGTATTGCCGATATGATGGTCTCTTTCCCGGGTCTTGTTCTGGCAATGGCTGTGGCAGGTATCCTGGGAGCCAGTATCGGAAACGCGATCATTGCTGTTTCTGTTGTTACCTGGCCAAAATACGCCCGACTGGCAAGATCATTGGTACTGAAAATCAGAGACCGGGATTATGTTGCGGCTGCAGTCGTGACCGGTTCAAAAACGCCATATATTCTTATGCGCTATATGCTTCCAAATGCGCTGCCGACATTGATCATTACGGCAGCAACAGACATTGGTTCGCTGATGCTGGAACTGGCAGGTCTTTCCTTCCTGGGATTCGGTGCAACACCGCCGACACCGGAATGGGGCTTGATGCTGAGTGAAGGCAGAGCTTATATGCAGAGCGCACCATGGCTGATGATCTTCCCTGGCCTTGCCATCTTTATTACCGTTGTAATCTTTAACATGCTCGGAGACAGTCTGCGTGACATTCTCGATCCGAGAACTAATGAGTAGGGGGTGAGAAGAGTATGGCAATGTTAGAAGTCAAAAATATTACGATTTCCTACCAGAATAGACCTACCGTCATGGATTTTTCCATGTCTTTGGAAAAAGGTCAGATCTGCTCCCTGGTCGGAGAGTCAGGAAGCGGAAAAACAACTGTCATTCGAGCTATCTTCGGATTGCTTGCAGGTGGTGGAAAGGTAACAGAAGGTGAGATCCTTTTTGAGGGAGAGTCCTTGCTGGCATATAACAAGGAGCAATGGAGACGTCTTCGCGGGTCTGATATTTCTATGATATTCCAGGATTCCGGCGCCATGATGAATCCGACCAGAAGAGTTGGCGGTGCTTATACAGAGTATATCCGCACGCATGAAAAAAATATTTCCAAAAAAGATGCAGCAAAAAAAGGAATTGAGATGCTGGAACGTATGCGTCTTCCATCCGGAGACAATGTTATGCGCAGTTATCCATTCCAGCTTTCCGGTGGTATGCGGCAGCGTGTTGGTATTGCCATGGGAATGACATATCAGCCGAAGCTTCTTCTTGCAGATGAACCAACCTCTGCTCTTGATGTTACAACACAGGCACAGATCGTTCGTCAGATGATGGAATTAAGGGAGAATTACGGAACGTCTATTATCGTTGTGACGCATAATCTGGGTGTTGCTGCTTACATGTCCGATCACATCATCGTGATGCGGAACGGGAAAATAGAAGATCAGGGAGACCGGGATTACATGCTGTATCATTCTGAGAATGAATACACACATAAGTTGCTGGAAGCAGTTCCATCGATAGGAGGGAAACGTTATGTTTGATGAGAAAGATCTGATTCTTGAAGCAAAACATGTAACAAGACGATTCCCTGCTGCGAAAGGGAAAGTCTTAGTTGCAAATAATGATATTAATCTGAAGTTCTATAAAGGAAAAACACTTGGCCTGGTAGGAGAATCCGGATGTGGAAAATCAACGTTTATGCGTTTTCTGGTTTCTCTGGATAAACCTTCCGAGGGAGAGATCCTTTATAAAGGACAGGATATTACAAAGCTGAAAGGCGAAAAGCTCCGTCAGCACAGGCAGAATATCCAAATGGTATTTCAGGATCCGGCACAGTCATTTAATCCAAAAATGAAGATCCGTGATGTGATCTGTGAACCGCTGTTGAATTTCAAAAGGATCACACCTGCACAGAAAAAAGAAACCGCTACAAAGCTTCTGGAAATGGTGGAACTGCCTGGAGAAATGCAGGATCGTTTTATGCATAATATGTCAGGCGGCCAGCGTCAGAGAGTTGCAATCGCAAGAGCACTGGCATTAGAGCCGGAAATGATCGTTATGGATGAAGCAACCAGCGCGCTGGATGTTTCCGTGCAGAAGACGATCATTGAACTGATCACAAAACTGCAGAGGGAAAAGAACATTACGATCGGATTCATCTGTCATGATATCGGCTTGATCCAGTCTTTTGCACATCAGGTGGCAGTAATGTATCTTGGAAACATTGTAGAAGTGCTGCCGGGTGAAGCAATCGGTACGGAAGCTAAGCATCCGTATACAAAGGCACTGCTGGCATCTGTCTTTGATATCAAGATGGATTTCACCAAAAAGATTGAAAGCATTGAAAGCGAGATTCCTTCACCATTAGATGCACCTCCTGGTTGCCCGTTCTGTGACCGCTGCGATCAGTGTATGGAAATCTGTAAAAAGGAAAGACCATTGCTGAAGGAGATCGCACCAGATCATGAAGTTGCTTGCCATCTTTTTTCCGGAAAGGATGGTGAGTAAATGAAAAAAATGATTGCGCTTTTCCTCGCTGTCATCCTGGTTCTCGGGCTTGCTTCCTGTGGGAAAAAAGAAAACCCGTCAGAAGGCAGTTCCGGGAATCAAGTGACTGAATTGGAAAAGCATACAATAGGCGTATTGGTATATAACCAGACGGACGATGAGGTCATTGCCTTCAAACGGTACTTAGTAAATTACATCGCTGATGCATTTAATGTTGAATTTCTGTATTCAGGCAATGTTACATCGGAGGAAGAAGAGCAGGAGTATTTGCAAAGACTCATTGACTCTGGAGCAGAAGGAATCCTGTCATTTATCAGTTATGATCTCTCTGCGGAAGTAAAACTTTGCGAGCAGGCCGGAGTCTATTACATGATGGCCTCTGGAACGGTATCGGATGAGGATTTTGCTTCTGTTGAAGACAATCCTTTTTTCCTTGGTGCGATCGGACCAGGAGCCTTTATTGAGTATAAAGCCGGTTCGGATATGGCAGCTTTCTTTGCAGAGAAAAAAGGCAGTAATGAATATTTCATTTTGAGCGGCGGTGCTGCATATGGCAACGCAATGCATCAAAGACGGACACAGGGCATTCTGGATACGCTGGCATCGGCTTATAACGTGACATTTGAAAAATCAACGGAAGAGCTTTCTATGACCGAGGAGCCGGTACATATCCAGGAAGGTGATCTGAAGGTCTGCATTTGTCCTGGTTATATCAGCAGGGATCAGTTCTTTGAACAGATCAAAGGGGAATATGAAAGCGACCGGTATGAGACGGTGCTTTCTGTTTTAGGTATTTCCCGTATGGCGGATGTGGTAAAAGGAACCAGACTGGGAGTCATCGACTGTTACAGTGAAACCAACCTGCAGATGTTTGCATCGGAAGATCTGCAGTATTTAGTCGGAAAGTACAGTTCTATTATCGGACCATCTTTTGCAGTGATGTATAACGCCATTACAGGTCATGCGGATGAATTTCGTCCGAGAGGTAAGTCTTTCCATATCACGCAGGGGTTCTGGTCTTCTGACAGCAGAGAAGACTTTGAAGAAAAATATACACTGGCAAGCAGTGTAGAGATCAATGCGTATAACTATGAAGATCTGCAAAAGGTGATCAGGGAATTCAACCCAGATGCATCCTATGATGATCTGAAGGCATTGGCAGAAGCCGACACCTTTAAAGATGCGCTGGAAAGAAGAGCCAGATAATTATTTCAATGATCTGACTCCGATAATATGTTTTCAAAAGTAATCCGAAGGAGTTTTTGGAGAAGAAGACTTTCTTCAGTATCGGAAGCCTTATAATACACTTCCTTGCCGGACCGGCGGCTCACAATGAGTTGTCTGTCCTTCAGCAAACGTAAGTGATGCGATGCAGCAGGGCTGGAGATACCTAAAATTGCAGAAATGTTAATAACACATTCCTCGCAATTGCATAACAGGTAAAAGATCCGGATCCTGTTTGCATCATCAAGGTGTTTGAAGATTTCAGCGATTGCCTGATATTTATCTATTTCCGAAAGTTGTTCGATCAGTTCCTTTACTTGATCACTTTCTCCATGCTCATGTGGTAAGCGTAGGCTATCCATGATAAACCCCCGTTTTTCAAGGTTTTTTCTTTCCAAAAAGAAAGAAAAAAAGATTGACGGATTACTGTAAAACAAGTATACTACGGATAGAACAATTAAACAACAACTTAATCGTTTAATCAAATAAACCAGAGAGGAATCAAAACAATGAAAAAAACGTACAAGATCGATGTCGACTGCGCAGCATGCGCAAACAACATGGAAGAAGCAGCAAAGAAAACAGAAGGTGTGAAAGATGTTGTTGTCAATTTCATGACCTTAAAAATGAAAGTGGAATTTGAAGAAGGCGCAGATGTGGATACGGTTATGAAGAACGTACGTGCTGCCTGCAAGAAAGTAGAGGATGACTGCGAAGTTTATATCTAAATCTAAGGAGACACCATGAACAAAAAGCAGAAGAGTTTATTGATCCGAATCATCATTGCTGCGGTCTTCTTTGTACCGCTTTATCTGATCTCGGAAGAGTATGTTAAAGTTGATCTGCCAAAGTGGGTGATCATTGTACTATTCCTGATCCCTTACCTGACAGTCGGATATGATATTCTGCGGAAAGCCGCATTAGGTATTAAGAATAAACAGGTTTTTGATGAAAACTTCCTGATGGCGATCGCTACGATCGGTGCCATCGTATTAGGCGAATACGGCGAAGGTGTTGCCGTTATGCTTCTTTATCAGATCGGAGAACTTTTCCAAAGCTATGCTGTCGGAAAGAGCAGACGTAATATTTCTGATCTGATGGATATCCGTCCGGATTATGCCAATATTGAAGTGGATGGCAATCTGGAACAGGTCGATCCGGATGAAGTGGAAGTCGGCAGTATCATTGTTGTTCAGCCGGGTGAAAAAGTTCCTCTGGACGGCGTGGTCGTAGAAGGAAAGTCTGCATTGAATACCAGTGCCCTTACCGGTGAAAGCAAGCCGGTTGATGTGGAAGAGGGAGAGAATGTCCTTTCCGGAAGCATCAACATGACTGGTGTCCTGAAGATCCGTACGACGACCGAATTTGATGAATCCACTGCATCCAAGATTTTGGACC
>JAFWCK010000089.1 GCA_017536965.1 Lachnospiraceae bacterium
AAAAAGAAAGATTGCGATCATGTCCTATTTTGCCGGTGCCGGTGCGCTGGTGCTTTTGGCATTGATCCCTGCAAGTCTCATCTGGATCTACATCATTTACTGGGGAACCCTTCCTAGGTCCATCGCACCAATGGGACAGGCATCTGCAACGGATGTGGCAGAACTTCCGGCCGATATTCCAATCGTCAACTCTGTGAAGAATGTTATTAATCATGTTGGAACGATCATCCTGGGAATCCTTGTTGGCTATTTGATCCAGTATCTGGGATATACGTTTACGATCTTTTTCATGGCCGGCGGTATGGTTGTTGGCGGAATACTCTGGATCTTTGCAAAAAGAATTCCTTAAGACAGCCAGGATGTTTTTAATACTGGAAAAGAATTATCCTTTTTCGGATAAAAGACATACAATTAGTTTTACATTTTACATTTTTTAGGATTAGGAAAGAATAATGAGTGAGGCAAATACAACAGAGGTAAATACCGCTGCGGTTAACCCGGAGCAGCCGAAATACACAAAAAAACAGGTCGGATTGATGATTTTTGCAATCTTTACCTGTATGATCCTGACCGGCCTCAGCGGCTACAAACTCCTGCCGATGCAGACAGCCATCATGGAATACTTTCACATTGCGGAAAGCTCCTATGGCATCCTGAACACTGCGGCCAGCTGGGTATCGATCTGCTGTGCCATCCCGATGGGATTCCTGGTACGGAAACTGCGCTGCAACATAACGGTTATCATAGGGTATTTTGTTGCTATGAGCGGCATCTTTGTTCAGATCATCGCCAGCAACTTTACTTTTTTTGTTTTGGGCAGAGTGCTGGAAGGTGCAGGAAGTTCTTTTGCAGGACTGGCTACAGGCGCTTTGATCCTGAACCTGATCGACCGGAGGCATATCAGTTTCTGGAGCAGTTTCATGGTTATGGCCAGCGTTCTTCCGCAGATCATTATGACAAAAGGCGGCACAACGCTGATGGTCAATTCCGGGCTGACATTCCAGCAGCTGTTCTGGATCGTTATCGGCATATATATGGTCGCGTTGGTTGTTTTCCTGATCTGCGTTCCATTTTCCGTTAAAGTACATGGAATCGGAAGCAGTCAGAAACCAACCCGAGAGCAGACCATCCGCGTTATGAAGAATAAAAATGCATGGTTTGTTGCGATCGGTCTGATCTTCTATCACGCCGGATCCATGACATTTACAGCATACGTGATCCGTTTCTTAACCATGAAAGGTCTGACACAGACACAGGCAGCAGATACTTATAGTTTAACAACTCTGATCGGCCTGGCATCCATGATCGCCTTCGGTTTCATTTCCGATAGATTCAAAACACGAAGGAAAATCGCGATGATGTCGTTTGCAGCGGCAGCCGTTGCGTTTGTTGTGCTTGGCATTGCTCCTGCAAACCTCATTTGGATCTATGTAGTGCTTTGGGGAACGCTGCCGCGTTCGATTGTCGGTATGACCAATGCAACTGCCGCGGAAATTGCAGAGCTTCCGGCCGATGTCCCGATCGTTAACTCGGTCCGAAACACGATTGCGCAGATCGGTATAACGATCATAGGCATTTTGATGGGATATGGTATACAGTATCTGGGATACCAAGCCATGACATTTATTCTGGCAGGCGGCATGGTCGTCGGCGGATTCATGTGGTTTTTGGCAAAACAGATCAAATAGAAAGGCATTAAAATGAGTGATACAGTCACAATGAAACCGGAACAACCGCGGTACAGCAAAAAGCAGGTTGGGTTAATGATCTTTGCAATCGTAACATGCATGATCCTTACCGGAATAAGTGGTTATAAACTATTGCCTATGCAAAGCGCGATCATGGATCATTTCCATATCGCGGAAAGCGCATATGGTTATCTGAATACATCTGCCAGCTGGGTCTCGGTTGCGTGTTCGATCCCGTTTGGCTTTCTGGTTAGAAAACTGCGTTGTAATGTCACCGTGCTTCTGGGGTATTCCGTTGCAGTTGGCGGGATCCTTGTGCAGGTTTTTGCTCCTAATTTTGTGATCTTTGTAATGGGGCGTATGCTGGAAGGCGCAGGATCTGCATTTGCAGGACTGGTTACCTGGGCATTGATACTGAATCTGACCAACCGCAGCCATGTCAGTTTCTGGAGCAGTTTTATGACTATGGTCTCTGTCCTGCCTCAGATCATTATGACAAAGGGAGGCACTACCCTGATGGTCAACTCCGGACTGACATTTCAGCAGTTGTTTTTGATCGTCTGCGGAATCTATGGAGTGGCAGCAGCCATCTGGGTGATCCTTGTTCCTTTTTCCCTTCGTATTTATGGCATCGGAAGCAGTCAGAAGCCAACCCGGGAGCAAACGATCCGGGTTATGAAGAATAAGTCCGCAATGCTGATTGCGTTTGCGATGATCTTCTTTAATGCAACCTCTATGACATTTACTGCTTATATCATTAAGTTCCTGACCACAAAGGGGATGACACAGATGCAGGCGGCAGACACCTACAGCATTACCACGATCCTTGGCCTGGCATCGATGATTGCTTTTGGACTTCTCTCAGATAAACTGAAGACCAGAAGAAAGATCGCGATCATGTCCTTTGTTGCCGGGGCAGTTGCATTTGTCGTTCTGGGACTCGTTCCGGCGAATATGATCTGGCTTTATGTTGTCCTTTGGGGGACACTGCCTCGTTCCATTTCCGGTATGACCAGCGCAACAGCTACAGACATTGCTGAACTTCCGTCGGATGTTCCGATCATTAACTCTGTCCGAAGCACGATCGCACAGGTTGGTTCGATCGTCATCGGTATCCTGATGGGATATGGCATACAATATTTTGGATATCAGGCAATGGTTTTTATCCTTGCAGGCGGTATGCTGATTGGTGCAGTGCTCTGGTTTTTTGCAAAACAGGTCAAATAAGCAGTTTATTATTATCATTAAAAATGAATGCGCCGCTTCTTTCCGAACAGCGCATTTTTAAGTATTAAAGGTGATTTTTCGATTTAAAACCCACCTGTAATATATTATAATAAATTGATTTATTATGCAGAAAATATAGTGTTTCGGAAAAAGGAAAGTACCTTTTGGAGGCAAATATGAAACTGACATTTATCGGAGCAGCCCATGAAGTAACCGGATCCTGTACACTGATCGAAGCGTGTGGCAAGAATATTCTTGTGGATTGCGGTATGGAACAGGGGAGAGATACCTATGTGAACTGCGAGATCCCGGTCGAGCCGGAAAAGATTGATGCGATCCTTCTGACACATGCACATATTGACCATTCCGGAAAGATCCCGGCACTGGTTGCTGCCGGGTATGATAATCCGATCTACGCTACTGAGGCAACCAAACAGCTTTGCGATATCATGCTGCGTGATTCCGCACATATTCAGGAAAGCGAAGCAGAATGGAAAAACCGCAAAGCAAAGCGCGCGGGGGAAGAGGCCATCGTTCCAATTTATACTATACAGGATGCGGAAAATTCCATGAAACTGTTTAAATCCTGCTACTATCATGAGCCGTATCCGATCTTTGATTGTATTACGGTCGAATTTATAGATGCAGGACACCTGCTTGGTTCATCCAGCATCCTGGTTACGATCAAGGAAGGAGAGGAGACCCGCAAGCTTCTGTTCTCCGGTGATGTGGGAAATATCGACCGTCCACTGATCAGGGATCCGGAAAAACCGGAAGAAGCAGACTTTGTAGTGATTGAATCGACCTATGGAAACCGCCTGCATGAGGCACGCGAGGATTATGTGACACAGTTGTCTGCGATCATCCAGGAAACACTGGACCGTGGAGGGAATGTGGTCATTCCATCCTTTGCTGTCGGACGGACGCAGATCCTGCTGTATCTGATCCGTATGATCAAAGAGCAGAATCTGGTGCAGGGGCATGAAAACTTCCCGGTTTACGTGGATAGTCCGCTGGCAGTGGAGGCTACGGAAATCTATTCTGCACCACTGACAGAATTTTTTGATGAGGAAACATTAGAACTCCTGTCAAAGGGGATCAATCCGATCAAGTTCCCGAACCTTCATTTAACCATCACGACGGACGAATCCAAACAGATCAACTTTGATCAGGAACCGAAAGTGATCCTTTCCGCATCCGGCATGTGTGAGGCAGGCCGCATTCGGCATCATCTGAAACACAATCTGTGGAGGGAAGATTCCACGATCGTCTTTGTCGGTTATCAGGTGGAAGGAACCCTGGGACGGAAGATCATGGACGGCGCAGAAAGCGTTAGGCTTTTTAACGAAGAAATCGCAGTACGAGCGGAAATAAAAGAAATCGCAGACATCAGCGGCCATGCAGACCGGGATATGCTTTTAGACTGGCTTGGCAATATCAAACAGGCACCACGCAAAGTTTTCGTTAATCACGGCGGGGATACGGTCTGCGATGAGTTTGCAGAAAGCATCCGGACCAGACTGGGACTGGACGCTGTAGCGCCATACAGCGGCGATGCGTTTGATCTTCTTCTGGAAGAATTCACAGAAAAAGCGGCGATCGTAAAAGCGGTATCAAAGAAGAAAGCGGCAAAAGAAAAAGTGTCGGCTGTTTATCATGCATTGTGGGAGGCCGGCCAGCGGCTGTTACGTGTGATCGAACGCAATAAAGGCGGAGCCAATAAAGACCTGGAAAAATTTACAGACCGTATCCAATCGCTCTGTGACAAATACGACAGGTAAGGAGTTCGACCGAAAATGAAAAAAATAGCCGCTGTTTTTCGGGACGGTACAAACTATAAAGTATTTTTATTATCCGTGTTTATCATTGGCCTTGGATATGGGATCCATAAGGGGCTGTTGGATAATTATCTGGCGGAGATCGTCGGAATCGGAGAATTTGAACGGGGATTGACAGAATTTTTCCGGGAACTGCCGGGCTTTCTCCTGATTTTTATATTAGCGATTTTCATTTCTTTTTCTGCAGAGAAATTATATAAACTCGGTGCGATCATCATCCTGATCGGCATGGGCATGCTCGCGATCGTTCCGCCTGTAAAAGTGCTGGTGGTATTGGCGGTATGCATCTGCTCGCTGGGTGAGCACATTCAGCTGGGAATGAAAAGTACGCTGGCACTGAGTTATTCGAAGGAGGGAAAAGGCGGGGAAGCCTTAGGCTTTCAAAGCTCCTCCCAGCAGGTTGGCACGCTGATCGGTTTTATCATCGTCATTATCGGTTTCCTGGTATTTGCCAAAACGCAGCCGTTTAAGATCTTTTTTATGGTCGCGGGCATTATCACCGCAGTTGGTGCATTCATTTCCTTCGGAATGAAAGGAAAGTCCGAGACTGATGAGAATGCAAGGCATTTTTACTTCCGGAAGAAATACACCAAGTACTATATGCTGGAAGTGTTTTACGGTGCACGCAAGCAGGTCTTTTTGACATTCGGACCGTATGTGCTGATCCTCTTTTACGGGGCAAAAACAACGGTCATTTCTCTGCTGTTTGCCATCTCTGCTATTGCAAGTTTTCTGATGGCGCCGGTCGTGGGAAAAATTATCGATAAAGCAGGCTACAAGATCGTGATGATCATGGACACTCTTATCCTGGTTGTGGTGTGCTTCTTCTACGGGTTTGCACATCACCTCTTCCCGATGCACGTTGCCTTCATCGTCTGCTGCATCAACTATGTTCTGGATGCAGTCATCTCACTGGCATCTATGGCAGCCAGTGTGTATGTGCAGGATATCTCCGATAATATGCAGGAAGTAAAAGCAACACTTTCTACCGGTATTTCTGTCAATCATCTGATCACGCTGGCCATCGCTTTGTTTGGCGGATGGATCTGGCAGAAAGTCGGCATCGAGACCTTGTTTATCATTTCTGCGGTATTGGGTCTGTGCAACAGCGCTTATGCAGCAACCATTAAGACAAAGAAAAAAGCTTAACACATGAACTATTCTACAATTCAAACTTTAGATGATACCAAGCTTGTCAAAACAATCTGTACGCAGAAAAGTGCAGATAAAAATGACGGTGTCTGGAAATACGGAGAAGAAGGTGCCCTGCAGAATTATGAAGAGCTTGGCAGACTGTTCGGTGTTTCTACAAGTGATATCGTTCATGTGAAGCAGACGCATACTGCAGAAGTTCGGATCGTTACAAAAAAAGATGGCGGTGAGGAGATCCTCCGTCCGGAGTCAGTATCTGGTTATGATGGGATGATCACGAACGAGAAACGTCTTTTGCTCTGCACGCTGCAGGCAGATTGTGTTCCTCTTTTCTTTTTAGACCCTGTTCAGCAGGTGATCGGGATGATCCACAGCGGATGGAAAGGCACTGCCAATCAGATTGGCGTTAATGCCGTCCGGTTGATGAAAGAAGCGTTTGGATGCAGGCCGTCTGATATTCTGGCAGCCATGGGACCGTGTATCTGTGGAGACTGCTACGAAGTTGGAGAAGAGCTTTTAGAGCAGTTTGGTGTTTTTTATTCTGAAGAAGAGCGTAAATGCTTTTTCCATAAAAGAGAGAAGGAAGGGAAATATCTTCTGGATCTGCCGGAGGCAATTTCTATCTCCCTGCAAAGAGAAGGATTAAAGAAGGAGAACATCACGAGATCATTTAGCTGTACATTGCATGACGGCATATTTGCTTCTTATCGAAAGGAGAAAGATCCGGTTGCCAGAATGCTGACCGGCATCATGCTGATATAAAAAAAAGAAAGAACTCTTGCGAGTTCTTCAGGGTGCGCTCAAAGCCGCGGGGCTCCCTTACCCTGCGGGCAAGGGAAAAAATGAAAGAAAAAATATTTCTGGAAAGCAACGGAAACAAACTATATGGATTGTTAGAGGGACCGGAGCCGGAAGGGCGGAAGATCCCTCTGGTTTTGATTATGCACGGTTATATGACACACTCACGTATGCATCCGTTTTACGATCTGGTACGTGCACTGTGGAAAGAGGGCTTTGCAACGCTGCGGTTTGATTTTAACGGTCACGGACGGAGCGAAGGAGAACTTAAAGATATGACCATGAGCAAAAACATTGCAGATGGAGAGCGTTTCTTTCAATATGCCAAGTCCCTGGACCTGTTTGATGAGATCATCCCGTTGGGATATTCCATGGGAGCACTTGTGGCTGGTCGGCTGGCGGTCGCCCACCAAGAAGAAGTAAAGCGTTTTGTTATGATGTCACCTGCCGCGAACATTCAGACGCGTGCTGTGAGCGGCAATTATTTTGGAGAACGCTTTGATCCGGATCATCTGCCGGATGTTCTGGTTGGTGCCGAGATCGTGCTGGGAAAAGCATTTATTGAAGAAGCAAAACAGTTTGATGTTTTCCATTTCCTGGAAGACTACAACGGAGATGTTTTGCTGGTTTTTGGAGAAGAAGATAAGAACGTGGAATCTGTGCAGACCTATAAATATCGTGATGTGATCCGGCATCTGACCTTTGTGCCGGTTTCGGATGAGGATCATTATTGGGGAAAGCACGGAGACGTGGCAGTGGAAGTGATCCGGGATTTTTTGGTGAAGGGTAATGAGAGAGATCAGCGTTGAAAGAATCACAGAAGCGATCCGGGAAATGTGCATGGAAGCGAACTATACGCTTTCTCCCGATATGCAGGAAGCGCTGAATAGGGCGCAGTGCACGGAGGAGAGTCCGCTGGGAGAAGAGATCCTGTCTATGCTTGCGCAGAACCTGAAGGTTGCAAAAGAAGAAAAGATTCCAATCTGCCAGGATACCGGTATGGCAGTGGTATTTCTGGAGATCGGGCAGGATGTGCATCTCTCCGGAGGAAGCCTTACAGAGGCAGTTAACCGCGGTGTGGCCTTAGGTTATAAAGAAGGTTATCTGCGAAAATCGGTTGTGAAAGATCCGCTGATCCGGGAAAACACCAATGATAATACTCCGGCCGTGATCCATACGGAAATTGTAGATGGAGAGCATGTAAAAATCACTCTGGCACCTAAGGGGTTTGGCAGTGAAAACATGAGCAAAGTCTATATGCTGAAACCTGCGGACGGAAGAGAAGGCGTGAAGGAGAGAATCGTAACCGCAGTAAAAGAGGCCGGGCCGAACGCCTGCCCGCCGCTGGTAGTCGGGGTTGGTATCGGCGGGACTTTTGAAAAATGTGCACTGCTGGCTAAGAAGGCTTTGCTGCGGGAAACCGGCGAACCTCATCCGGATGCGCATATTGCGGCCCTGGAACAGGAAATCATGAAAGAATGTAATGAGCTGGGAATCGGCCCGGCCGGCCTGGGCGGAAGCAGCACCGTACTGGCTGTCCATATTGAGACCTTTGCAACACATATTGCCGGACTTCCGGTGGCGGTTAATATCTGCTGTCATGTGAACCGGCACTGCTCAAGAGAACTATGAAGAAAATCATCACAACCCCATTAACGGAAGAGGTGACGACAAACCTTACTGCAGGCGATATCGTTTCCATTACAGGCGTGATCTATTCCGCCAGGGATGCGGCGCATAAGCGAATGACAGAAACACTGGCAGCAGGCGGTGCTCTGCCATTTGAGATCAAAGATGCCGTTATTTATTACCTGGGACCGTCCCCTGCAAGGGAAGGTCAGGTGATCGGTTCGGCAGGACCGACCACATCCGGACGCATGGATGCCTATACGCCGCAATTACTGGAATTAGGGCTTCGCGGAATGATCGGAAAAGGAAAGCGTTCTGCAGAAGTGATCGAAACCATGAAAAAAACGAAAGCAGTTTACTTTGCTGCTGTTGGTGGCGCAGGAGCGCTGCTTTCCAAGCATATAACAAAAAGTGAAGTGATTGCTTATGATGACCTGGGAACTGAAGCAATCCATAAACTATATGTGGAAGATTTTCCTGCCATCGTTGTCATCGATTGCAAAGGGAATAGTCTATACAAATAAAAGGGGATAAAACATGACCATCTACGAAGAAAGCCTTCAGCTGCATTATGAAAAGAAAGGAAAGATCGAGATCGTTTCCACTGTTCCGGTGAAAGATGCAAAAGATCTTTCTCTGGCATATACTCCTGGCGTAGCGCAGCCATGCCTGGAGATTCAGAAAGATCCGGAGCTGGATTATGAATTGACCAGACGCTGGAATCTGTGTGCTGTCATTACAGATGGATCCGCGGTATTAGGACTGGGGGATATCGGACCGGAAGCAGGTATGCCGGTCATGGAAGGCAAGTGCGTGCTTTTTAAGGAATTTGGCAAAGTGGACGCATTTCCGATCTGCATCGATACAAAAGATGTGGACGAATTTGTCCGTACCGTCCAATTGATCTCTAAAAGTTTCGGGGGAATCAATCTGGAGGATATTTCCGCACCGCGCTGCTTTGAAATTGAAGAAAAACTAAAAGCAGTCTGTGACATACCAATCTTTCATGATGATCAGCATGGAACGGCAGTGATCACCCTTGCGGGGATCATGAATGCGCTGAAGCTGGTCGGGAAGAAAAAAGAAGATCTGAAGGTAGTCGTCAGCGGAGCCGGGGCTGCAGCAACGGCAATCACAAAACTACTGTTA
>JAFWCK010000090.1 GCA_017536965.1 Lachnospiraceae bacterium
CTGCTCTGCACGATCAACGGCGGTATCAACCCGACGACCGGCAAAATGGCACTGCCATGCAAGAAACTTTACGAATGCGAAACCTTTGATGAATTCAAAGCAAACTATGAAGCTGAACTGCAGTACCTCCTGAACTGGAATGTCTCCTTCAGCAACATGTTTGAATTAATGTACGGCCACTACTTCCCGTGCATCGCTGCTTCCGCACTGATGGAAGGCTGTATGGAAAGCGGCAAAGACGTGAACCATGGCGGTGCAAAATACAACCGGACAGGCATCACCTCTGTCGGAACGGCTAACATTGCAGATGGTATGATGGCCATCAAGAAACTCTGCTTTGATGACAAGACCGTCTCCACCCGTGAGATGTTTGATGCCCTGCAGGCTAACTGGGAAGGCTATGAAGACCTCCGCCAGACCATCATCAACGAAGTGCCGCACTACGGCAACGACAATGATGAGGTAGATGAACTGGCAAGCTGGGTCCTTGGCCTGTTTGCAAAAGGCTGCACAAATGCAACCGGTCCGCGTGGACATTACTCCGGCGGTACGTTTACAATGACCGCTCATATGTACTATGGTGCAATGACGCTGGCTACACCGGACGGCCGTAAGAGCGGTGAGCCGTTGGCAGATGCCATCAGTTCCCGCCAGGGGTTTGATAAGAACGGCCCGACTGCTTACCTTCGTTCCGCTGCAAAACTTCCGCATAAAGAGCTGACCAACGGCGACCAGCTGAATATCCGTTTTAGCCCGGGCAGTGTAGCAGGCGATGAAGGTGCCGCAAAATTGAAAGCGCTGATCAACACCTACTTCAAGCTGGGCGGCATGCAGGTACAGTTCAATGTAGTCGGTACCGAAGACCTGCACAAGGCGCAGGAGAAACCGGAAGATTACCAGGATCTGATCGTCCGTATCGCAGGCTTCTCCACCTACTTCGTTTCTCTGGATAAGAAGACACAGGACGACTTCATCACACGTACGGAGCAGAGTATTTAAACTTTCAGTAAAGCAGCTTGCTTTCAGCAAAGCATCGGCTCTGATTGACTGATCATCAGAAACAAGAACGGCGGGATCTTTCGATCCCGCCTGTTTTAATTTCTTATGAAAAGTGCCGTTTTAGAAGACCATCGTAATATCTGCCTTTGTGCCAATGGCGCCGAAGCAGGAACTGGACATATGGTCTCTGCCAACGCCAAAGAAGCATCCGATATCATGCAGGTTCTTCAGGTCGATCAGGAACAGACCCTGCAGTCCTGCCTGCCGTTCCTCAACAAAAGTGAACAGGAAGATATCAACACGGATCTTCACGTAATTGGCCGGATTGGTTGCCATCCATGCGCCGTTCGGTGCAGCTGCTCCGTAGGTGTAGTAGAGGTTGGATGTATACATATGGCGGATCTTCATGCGGATCTGCGGGCCGTAGTCCCACTCGATCGCGGTTCCGATCAGCTCGTTGGTAAAGTCATGCAGTTCGCCTCCGGCAAAGTCACCGTCAAAGCGGCCGAAATAGAAATCTCTGTCAACATCGATCGGGGAATTCTCTGTTCCAAAATGTGCATCAACGATCGTTCCGCAGCCACTCTTCATATCCGCGATCAGTGTGATCTGACGGGCGAATTCATAACCCGGAACCAGGAAGTTCACCAGATAAACTTCTCCATCCATCGTCTTCACCTGTGCATAGCAGTCAGCTTCCTCCTGTTCCCCATCTTTAAAGCCGACTTTGTTGATCTCTTTAAAGTTGAAAACAAAGACGCCGGCCTCACCACGGAAGGTCAAAACCTTTCCGGACAGATCGTTGGAATCCTCCGGTGTATAAGGTCCGACCAGCGGGCCGCCCTTTGCATATTTCTCCGGATCCGTAGTCTTTGCAACAGCCGCTTTTACTTCCTCAACCGGAACATCCAGATCAAATTTCCGATACCATCTTTTCATTAATCCCATAATACCTTCTCCTTTATAGATGTTTTATTTGTATCAATTATAACACGTATCGCAGGAGGCGGCATGTTTTTCCTGCATATAAAAGCCGGCTGATTCAGCCGGCTTTGACTCATACTTTTTTAAATGATCCTCGTCATAAAACTGTTCAGCACCTGCTCTGTCAAAAACAGCGCGCCGTTGATGCCAAGCAGGGTCTTTTCGATGACATCCACATAACCCATCGTCGGATTGGCAATCTCAATACCACAGAACTCTTTATCCCGCAGCATCAGCTCGGAGATGATATTGGCATCGGAGAAAACGACCTCCGCTTTTGTATGACTGATGTCGGATGTATCTGCGATCATCCCCAGATAATCAGACAAAAACTGCGTAATACCCTTCTCCTGTGACGGGAAAGATTTTACGGCAAAGATGGTGCCGTCCGGTTTGCCGCATGCATTGTAGATGCCGCTGATGCTGTACCATGCTTTCGCACGGGCAATTTCTATTTCTTCTTTCACCTTGCTGCAGTCAGTTTTCAACAGCTGCGAGATCTCTTCTGCAAAAACAGCCGTTGCATCAAATCCGATCGGCGGGACTTCGCACACATAATACGGCATGCCCAGATTCTGCTGCAGCCATTTTGCACCAGAGAGTCCCATCTCAGGATACAGAACAATATTCAAGTCTGCCTCCGGGATCTTTCTTATCTCATCCACGGTACAGCCGGCACACAGAATCGTATTGACGTCGATGCCGCACAAAGAAAGGATACGGCGGATCTCATTCATATCACCCAGAGCATATTTCTGCCAGATGGAAATACCCAGGATGTTTACAGTCGGCTTGCGCGACGAATCCGCATCTTCTTTCACAGCATCTTTCCACAGCCGGTCACCCGCCTGCCGGAAGAGCTCCAGAATGGCAGTATCACATCCATCGTAATACTCGGTAGAAAAGCCCGGTGATTCCAGCACGATGGCCGGAATATCCGGAAAGATCTCGCGACAAATCTCTCGCGGATCATCGCCGATCAGCGATGCACCAGGCGCATTCACTACAGTGATCAGATCACAAGGCACATGCTCCTTAATATAACGCAGACCGTCTGTTACTTTTTCCAAAGTTCCATATACATAATCATGTCCATCCAGCCAGGTGCAAGGCACACGCGGCTGACGGAAGAACCATTCATTCAGAAAATCAAAGCGGACCTCCACAGCTTCATCGCCCTCTTTCACCGGCAGATAAAGCGCCGGCCGCGGCATCAGAAACTGGGACGTTGTGCTGTGATAAAATTTGCAGCCCATCGGCCCGTTCAGAAGGATCACGGAATTCCTGATTCCCTCCATGGTAAAGATCATGCCGGAGATCCCGTCAGGGGCTATACTTCTAAGTTCATTACCGGAAGTATTTTTCGAACAAAACTCTGTCACGTTCCCATTCCCCCTTTCTCTTCGTCTGCATCAGCCGGATCCAGCGCTCCATGATCAGCACGGCCGACATCACACCCAGATCCGGAACCATCGGCAGCACATCGATCACTGCCTGCTCATCATCGCTCCTTGATGCATAAGCAGAAAGAATGATATCCGGCTTCAGTTCTTTGATCAGCTGTCTGGTCTTCCCCGCATCCAGTGTTTCTTCTACAATATTCATCCGCTCCGGATGTTTGGTCACATTGATTGGAGTCCTCAGATAATTGTAAACACCAATATGTGCAAAAGTCATACCGGCATCAAACGCCGTATCCAGCAGCCAGTCGATATTCGTATTGATGGTCGTCAGGAAGATCTTCTTTCCTTCCAGATGCTTCTTCAGATTTGCAACACGCTCTTCGTAGTCTTTCCGTTCGGTCTCAATGATCCTTGCGGCTTCCTCTTCGCAGCCAAAGAAGCGGCCGATGGCATTGACCCAGTTTTTCGTTGCTTCAAAGCCGATCGGCAGTGGCTCTTCCAGGAATTCACAGCCAAACTCCTTGACCAGATACTCTTTCAGCTGATAAGCATCTGCGGATTCTGCAGCCAGGATATTCAGTTTTGCTTTGCAAAGTCCTTTCACTTCCTGCGCAGTTGCATCCCCCAGGAAACGGCAGTTGACCCGGATCCCCATGCCCGAAAGGAGCCTCTCCATAACAGCAAAGTTGGAACCTTTATTGGTCACGATTCCTGCTTCGCCGATAATATTGACACATTTATCTTCTTTTGGAACATTGCGGTCCGCAAGCCGGCTCACAATGATTTCCTGCGCCATCCGCAGGCCTTCCATGTAATCGCCGTTCATATCGCCATCGGCTGTGATCGCAATGACCGGAATGTCATCCGTGGACATCTCCTCTACTGCCTTCAGATCATCGCCGATGATGCCGGCCACGCAGGTGCTTACCACAATCACAGCACCCGGTTTTTGTTCCATCGCTTTTTTCACCGCATCTTTCAGCAGATCCATGCCGCCGAACACCGCCTCAGAATGACTGATGTCCGTGCTGACAAAATTCGGGCTGATGGATGACGGAAGCAAAACACCGCGGTTAAAGATGTTCCGCTTGCCCGGCGAGCTGATCGTCTGCATGGTATAGAAGGCGCAGGCCTTTGGTCCATGCGCGATCACGATCGCATCTGTCAGATGCACGGAAAAGGATGCTGCCCCGTTGAATGCGCAGCCGTATAACGGCCGGCGGCTGGTATATGATTTTTCCGTTTCCGGAAAAGCAGTTTCACACGGCAACTCATCCGCACCAGCAGCTCCAGAAGGTTTTCCATCTGCGCCGGCTTCCTTAGAAGCACTCTTCTCACCTTTCCCCAGAACGATCCGCTCATGGTCTTCATCGGACAGCGGATTTGCAGGATACAAGGTCATGCCGTTGATCAGCAGATCTGCCAGGGTATTGAAAACATTCTTTTCTCTTTCTGCACCATCCAGTTCCATTACGGTGCAGTTTTCTTCTTCTGCCTGGGCAAAAACTTCGCTCCGCGGGACCTTCACCAAAACCGGCAGGCCGACGGCATCGGCAAAACGGCGGACCCGCTCATCTTCATCCTCCAGCTTCCGCTCGTTGTAGATGATGCCCGCGATCCGTTTGTATTTATCGCCGTCAAAATTCCGGATGCCGCGCAAAATATTATTAGCCGCATAAAGAGCCATATATTCACCACTCGTTACCAGAAATACTGCGTCCGCGTATTCCCTGCGTACCGGCACTGCAAAGCCGCCGCATACGACATCGCCAAGCACGTCATAAAGCACGCGGTCATATTGCTCCAGAATGTGATGTTTTCCCAGATATTCAAAGGCGGAGATGATGCCGCGGCCGGCACAGCCGACGCCTGGTTTTGGACCGCCTGCTTCTATGCATCCGATCTCACTGTCCGCCAGAGATATTTCCGACTTTTTCAAGATGTCTTCCGGCTGTGCATTTTCCGTCCCTTTATCACGCAGAACATCCAGCACTGTCGGGATGGCAATCCCGTGCATTAAAAGCCTGGTGGAGTCATGCTTTGGATCGCAGCCGATCTGCAGGACATTCAAGCCCTTCATGGCTGCGGCCGCCGTCATGTTGGCACTGACCGTAGACTTTCCGATGCCGCCTTTTCCGTAGACGGCAATTTCCAAATGGTCTCTCATGTTACCCTTTCCTTTTCTGACACCGGCATATGGCCACTGGGCCAGCCGGCTTCACATAATAACGCAGTTTATATTTTATCATCTGCACACGCGCGCAAAGGCCGATGAAGGAAAGTCTTCAAAATTTTTATAAAAGTGTGTACAATAATCCCATGAACACAAAAGAAGAATTTATTAATTTTTATGGAAATCTGAATCAGAACCTGTCCGCGCTGATCACGGGCTACGATAAGAATCTGTCAAACTGGATCGCAAATCTGGCGAATGCCTCTGCCCTGCTCTGGCAGTATCTGCCGGATATCAACTGGGCCGGATTCTATCTGGTGGAAGGCGACCGCCTGATGGTCGGACCGTTTCAGGGAAAACCTGCCTGCCGCGAGATTGCAAAAGGTCGCGGCGTTTGCGGGACCGCCTGGGAGACCAATGAGATACTAATCGTGCCGGATGTGCATCAGTTCCCGGGGCACATCGCCTGCGATGAAGCCTCCCGCTCAGAGATCGTTCTGCCAATCCATCAGAACGGCAGTGTAATTGGCGTGCTGGATATCGACAGCCCTCTGCCTGACCGTTTCAATGAATGGGACCGCGCCGGCCTTCTGGCCTTTGTGGGCATCATCGAAGAAACACTGAGGACTGAAAAACCTGAATAAAAAAATGGGACAGTTTCTGTCCCATTTTCATTACCAATACAATTTCTGTTTTTTGTCATCTTTTGGAGGCGGCGGGAGTTTAAAGTCCCCCGGCTTATATGGCTTATCCCCGTTCTTTACCGGCTCCTCCTCTATTAAGAACACCCGGTGTTCTCTCTTTTTCAGCGATTCGATCAGCTCCTGCATGGTTGCGACCGGATGCGGGATCTCCACGCCGGATAACTGTTTCCAATTGACGCTATGGCAGTCAGAACCGCCCGTCTGGATCAGATCATATGCGGTGGCATATTCCAAGGCTCGTGCATTAATAAAAGGACCCTTTGGCGCATTTACCACTTCCACAGCATCCACATGGTTTGGAAGCAGCCGGATATAAGGAATATACGGCGCCTCATAGAACGGATGTGCATGGATCACAAAACCGCCGGCTTCCCGGACCAGCTTCAGATACTCTAACAGATCGATCCTTCCGATATCCGGATAATCCAATAACCAATCGTTATCCAAGCCAAATGTCAGGAAATCATTCCCCTGGAAGGAATACTCCCACGCATAAAAAACGGTCAGGCCGATCTCATCGCCCCTGGCTTTTGCGTTCTCATATCCTTTATGAAATTCATCCAGCCA
>JAFWCK010000091.1 GCA_017536965.1 Lachnospiraceae bacterium
AGATCCGGATTATTTCTGACAACTTCCAGTGTCTGCGTCCCGATCGATCCGGTCGAGCCAAGTATGGATATTGTTTTTTTCATAAATGAATCACCATTAAGTATATCGTTATCAAATACATGATCGGAGCGACCATGATCACACTGTCAAAGCGGTCCAATATGCCGCCATGTCCCGGGATCAGTTTTCCATAATCTTTGATCCCGACTTTCCGTTTAATTGCAGAAGCAGCCAGATCTCCAACCTGTCCAGCCGCTGCGCCAAACAATGAAAGCAGCAGAAATACCAGCGGTGCCATATGTACATCCGGAATGTATTTCTGTACTGCGAATCCATACGCAAGCGCCAGCAGCGCTGCACCAATGATACCAGCCACTGCTCCTTCTACAGACTTTTTCGGGCTCAATCTAGGAACAAAAGGAGTCTTGCCAAACATCATACCGATCAGATATGCAAACAGATCGCTTCCAAAAGCGCTGATCGGAATCAGCCAGACAAGATATGCCCCGGATGGCGGATGGATCCGAAGCAAATACAGGAAGGATAATGCCACACCGACATAAAACACCTCGAAAAAGCCGGCAAAGACCTGCTCCAGTTTATATCTCGGAAAGGTAAACACGAAAACGGCCAGATCCACAAACAGAAGGATACCAAACAGCATAAAGGAATATGCCGTGGAATCCACCGTGATCAGCATCACGTAATAAGCCACCGTCACAATATATCCTGCCCAGGCAAAGACACCCCAGTACAGTTGCATCGCACGATTAAACTCATAAAGACCGATCAATGATATGAGCAGCAGAAAGCCCCAGGTAAAATACCCGCCCAGAACCATTACTGTCACAAAAATGGCCGCAAAAATAATTGCACTGCCTGTTCTGACCCAGAAAGATTTATTTTTCAGCAAACCCTTGCTTCTATCGTCTGTCATAAATTGTTTAAAACCTTTATTTTACGTTGCCGTATCGTCTGTCCCTCTGGGAATATTTCTCGAAGGCTTTGATCAGTTCCTGCTTATTAAAATCCGGCCATGGAATATCCGTAAAGTAAAATTCTGTATATGCAAGCTGCCACATCAGGAAATTGGACAGTCTTTCTTCTCCGCTGGTACGGATCAAGAGATCCGGATCCGGGATTCCTCTGGTATCCAGATGAGAAGAGATCATATCTTCACTGATCTCATCCGGTTCCAGCTTTCCGTCTTTTACTTCCTGGGCAATCTGACGGAACCCGCGCGTGATCTCATCACGGGAACCATAGTTGATCGCAACGATAAATGTGATGCCCGTATTGTTCTTTGTCTTTTCTTCCAGATTATTGATGGCATCAATAATATCCGCATCCAGTCTGGTGCGTTCTCCGATGACCATACAACGAACATTATTACGGTTACATTTATCTACTGCACTGATCAGATAGTCACGGAACAGATTCATAATGAT
Source organism: Lachnospiraceae bacterium (assembly GCA_017536965.1). GTDB lineage: Bacteria > Bacillota > Clostridia > Lachnospirales > Lachnospiraceae > RGIG5612. The sequence goes on from JAFWCK010000091.1 coordinate 1,449, forward strand.
CTGCACTTCTTCATACGGTCTGGCCCAGTTTTCCGTGGAAAAAGCATACACCGTAAAATACTTTACGCCCAGCGAATCCGCATCTTCCAGTGTCTGTTCCAATACTTTGGCACCTTTCGCATGGCCGAAGGTCCGCGGCCTGTGTTTTTTCTTTGCCCATCTTCCGTTGCCATCCATGATGATGGCAACATGCTGCGGTATTTTCAGGTCTTTCTCGTCCATGTATTATACCGTCATCAGTTCTTTCGTCTTATCTTCGACTTTTTTATCAATGTCCGCAATATACTGGTCGGTCAGTTTCTGCATATCGTCTTCCAGGTCTTTTCCTTCATCTTCAGAAACTTCTCCTGCTTTTGCGATCTTCTTGAACTGTTCAATACCATCCCTACGGATATTGCGGATCGCGACCTTAGCGTCTTCGCCTTTTTTCTTTACTTCTTTTGCCAGATCTTTACGTCTTTCCTCTGTCAGATCCGGGAAAACCAGACGGATATTCTTTCCATCATTCGTTGGATTGATACCGATATCGGAAGCATTGATCGCACGTTCAATTTCCTTGATCATTTTGTTCTCCCAAGGAGAGATCACGATGCACTTCGGATCCGGAACAGAGATATTGCCTACCTGCTGAAGCGGCGTCTGTGTGCCGTAATAATCCACAGTGATCTTATCCAGAATGTGCGGATTTGCTCTGCCTGCGCGGATCCCTGCGAACTCCTGCTCCAGGTTATCCAGCGTCTTCATCATTTTTTCTTCATATTTATCCAATCTCTCGTTCATAGCTTCCTCCTAATCTTCTATCATTCATTTATGGTAACATCGGTTCCATGGAAGTGATCATCCGTTAACGCGTTGACGATGGAGTTTTCTTCTTTGAGTGCAAATATTCTCATCGGAATCGGGTGCTCATCCAAAAGTGCAGAAGCAGTCAGATCGATCACTCCTAGTTTCCGTTCCACAACTTCATGGATCGTGATCTTATCAAACTTCTTCGCATCCGGGTTCTTTCCAGGGTCGCTGTCATAAACGCCATCGATGTTTTTGGCAGCCAGGATCACTTCTGCATCCATTTCCATTGCCCGCAGAACGACGCCGGTATCTGTGGAAAAGTAAGGATGTCCGGTACCTCCTGCAAAGAAACACACCCTTCCTTCTGCGAAATATTCATTCGCTTTATCTTTACTGAACAGCTCTGTAAAAGTGGATATCAGCCAAGGTGTGAAGATTGCAGTCTTGATCCCGTGTGCACGGAAATGTTCCGAAACATAGATGCAGTTCATGACAGTTGCCAACATGCCGATAGAATCAGATTTCGGCCGGTCGATCTGCAGATTGCTCTTCCCTCTCCAGATATTGCCGCCACCGATCACAATGCCGACATCACAGCCCATTTCTACGATCTGTTTTACCTGCTCAGCAATGCGGCCAATTTCTTCTTCATTATAACCGCCGCCTTCTCCTGCCAAGGCTTCTCCGCTCAACTTAAGCATGATTCGTTTATAGACATTCATTTCTTTACCCTCTTTTTTGTGTTTACTATAGTTGCTCCTTAAATACTTTAAATAGTCCCTCTCTCATCATATCATCAAACAACCGATATAATTCTGCCTTGCTGATCACATAATCATTGGCCAGCCACCAACGAACGGAAACCAGATGATTATATGCGAACAGGTTTGCAAACAAAGATGTTTTGAAGAATTTTTCTGTATCCGTCTTGATTTCCGGATGCTGTTTGATCCTTCTTTTGATAATGCTTTCAGAGATCGTCTGCACCATTTCATCAAAAATGTTCCGGTCGATCTGCGCTGTCCAGAGGATCTCATACACATCTTTTTTGGAAATAATAAATTCCACAGTATCCCGGAAAGGAAGTTTATATTTATCTTCATTGATCGTTTCCGGATCCGCATCTACAAAGACTACATCATTTTTAATACGGAACTCTTCCAGCACACGTGCCAGATAATTGTCCAGCAGTTCATATTTATCTCTGTAGTGCTTATAAAAAGTGGTACGGTTGATCCTGGCTTTTTCACAAAGCGCTTCTACCGTGATCTTGTTAAATGGTGTCTTTTTCAGATTCTCCAAAAGAGACTGATCTACACTGTCTAAAGTTTTGATCACACGCAGGTCTTCTTTTGCCATATTCTTTCCCCCAATTACAAAGAATGTTAAATACCAACTCCATGTTGCATAAACCACATATATATTTTTGTTAATCATACCATTTTTCCGGCAGATATGATAGTATTAAAAGCAACAATTTTTTGGAATATGTAGCCACTGCAAGGAGAACCTTTTTTGAATCAGACCTCTTTTTTCACCAAAGATAAAACTTTTTATCGTTCACTATTCAGCATGCTTGCTTTCGTAGCATTGCAGAATATCATCGCCTATTCCGTGAATATGGCGGACAACATCATGCTTGGCAGTTATTCTCAGAATGCTTTAAGCGGAGCTGCCACTGTCAATCAGGTTTTCTTTATCATCCAGCAGTTTGCCATTTCCTTCGGCAATGCTTTAGTTGCACTGGCCGCCCAGTACTGGGGACAGAACCGCACGGACCCAATCCGCCGTCTGGTTGGAATTTCTTTAAAGATTGGAGCCGCCATTGCAGTCATTCTGCTTTTGGTCTGTGCTTTCATTCCAGGAGGCATTGTCAGGATATTCACATCTGATGCCGGCATTATTGAAGAAGGCCGAAAGTATCTGCTGATCATTATGTGGACTTTCCTTCTTTATATCCTGACTAATATTCTGATGGCTGCTCTTCGTGCAGTTGGGACAGTTAATATTTCCTTTTATATTTCGATCATATCCCTGATCATCAACGTTGGTATTAATTATGTTCTGATTTTCGGAAAAATGGGGTTCCCGGAAATGGGGATCACAGGAGCAGCAATCGGCACCCTGATCGCGCGCATCATTGAATTACTGATCGTCCTGTTGTATTTGGTTTTTGCTGATAAGAAATTGAATCTTTTCAAAAAAGCATCCGATTCAGAAGGTGCCATCGCATGGCTTCTCAAGAATGATGCAGGACTATGGAAGGACTATTTAAAGGTTTATTTTCCGATCATGTGTGCCACTGTCCTCTGGGGTGTTTCCGTTCCTATGCAGACAGCTATCTTAGGCCATCTGAGTGCAGATGCTATTGCAGCAAATTCTGTTGCCACTACTTTTTATCAATACTTGAAGGTAATCGTTGTCGCAATGAGCTCGACCAGTGCTGTCATGATCGGACAATCGATCGGACGCGGGGAAATGAACCGGATCAAAAGCGATGGCCGTACGCTCTCCGTTATCGACGTAGGCATTGGATTCCTTTTAGGGCTGCTGTTAGTCATTCTGAAAAATCCGCTTCTGACGCTCTATAATTTGAATGATAACGCATTAGCTTTGGCCGGACGTCTCATCCTCATCATGGCTGTGATCATGGTTGGAATGAGCTATCAGATGCCTGTCAGTTTCGGTATTATCCAGGGTGGCGGCGATGCAAACTTCACAATGGCCATGAACCTGATCTCAACCTGGCTGATCGTCATGCCGCTCAGCTTTATGGCTGCTTTCTGGTGGAAATGGCCTGTTGAATGGGTCGTAGTCGTTGTACAGTCTGACCAGATATTCAAGTGCCTGCCAACCTTTATCCATTTCCGCAAATATACCTGGATGAAGAAGCTCACCCGGGAGACATAAAAAAAGCGTAAAGTGAGGTCCTCTCAACTTTACGCGAATCGGTGTGACAGGATTTGAACCTGCGACCTCTGCGTCCCGAACGCAGCGCTCTACCAAACTGAGCCACACACCGATGTGTCATGCACGAGTGCTATTGTACAAGGGAAAGCAGAAATAATCAAGACTAAATATAAAAAAACTGCCGCATTTTCATGCGGCAGTTTCTTACATTTGTCAGTCGATGTTGATCCGTTTCGGCTGCTCCGGTTCCGGTTCCGGCTCTTTAGGAATTGTCAGTTTCAAGACGCCGTTGTTGTAGGATGCGCGAATATTATCTTCATTTGCAAAATCTCCTACAAAGAAGCTTCTCTTGGCAGAGCCTTCAAATCTTTCTTTCCGGATATACCTGCAGTTTTCTCCACTCTCGCTGAACTGAGTCGTCTTGCTTGCTGATACTGTCAGATATCCCTCTTTTAATTCGATCTGAATATCTTCTTTTTCTACACCCGGAAGATCCATAATGATCTCAAAAGCATCTTCCACTTCTTTTACATCTGTCTTCATCAATCTGCTTCCGCCAACCTGCTCAACAGCACCTAAAAACGGGCTTTTGAAAAAGTCATCGAAAAAGTTTGTGTTATTTCTTTTTGCTAAATACATTTTTATTACCTCCTGTGAAATCGGTTTTTTACTACATGTGCTAATCTTTTGTTTGCGTTGCTATATACTGTGTACTTGTTCTATGCGTATTATAACATAGTTATTAGCACTGTCAAGAGGTGAGTGCTAATTTTTTTTTAAAAAAGTGAAATAGGGAGTAATGCCTTTTATTGGGATAAAAAAAGGCTGCTGCCTGGTAAAATATATTACCAATTGCAACAGCCCTTCTCTTTTTTAATAAATTCTTCTTTTTCTGCTCTTACTTATGCTGCCATGTCCGCTTTCTGTTTCAGACTCTTTTTCGGTGCAGATAATCTCTTCTGAGAGAAGATCTCGAAATTCAGTTTCTTCTGCAGTGTTCCGATAATGCCGTCCGGCAGGAAAATGATGACCAGAATAGCGATAGCTCCAAGGATGATGTTGGACCATCCCGGGAAGTGAGCCAGGAACTCAGACAGGACAACATAAATGATACCGCCTAAGATCGGGCCGGCCATCGTTCCGACGCCGCCTAAAATAACGATGAACACCATAGCAACCGTCCAGTCAATACCAAAGGATGACGACGGAAGAACGGAACCTTTCTGCAGTGCAAAGAGGCCGCCGCAAAGTGCGATAAATACGGAACAGATCAGATAGCAAAGCAGTTTGGACTTGAAGATATTCACGCCGACAGAGCTGGATGCATCCGCATCATCTCTCATAGCAGTCAGTCCAAGACCAGTCTTTGTACGAAGCAGTGCGAAGACGACAATGAGTGCTATGATCATAAGTGTCAGTGCGTAAATATACAGTTCTCTAACTTTCGGGATCTGCTTAACAGCAACTGTCATGCCTGCGCCCTGTTTTACAAATGCCCAGCTGTTAAACCACAGCCTTACAGCTTCCGCTATCAGCCAGGTGGCTACAGCAAAATACATGCCTCGCATCCTAAACAGGACAAATGACAGGATCAATGCAAAGACGACTGCGATCACAGCACCGACCAGAAGGCCCATCCACATGGACATTTTGTAGGTCGATGTCATAACTGCAACAGAATAGCCAGCAATACCAATAAATACTTGCTGTCCAAGACTTGTCATACCTGTGAAACCACTCATCAGATTCCACATGGTTCCCATTGTAATGTAAAGGAAGATCTTGAACATATACCGCATGGTATTATTGGAGAACGTCTTCGTGATTCCCAAAACATATAATGCTACACAGATCACGATGCAGATGATCAGCATCACAATACCGTCCAGGATCTTAACAGGTTTATGAAGGGTGGTTGTGTTTTCTTTCATTTCATTCTCCTCCCTTCTACTTACTGAACAGACCCTGCGGACGAACTGCCAGGAACAGCACCATCAATACATATGCAATGAGCTGTCCGTAATTCGCGCCGCCGATGACCTGTGCCAATCCAAGGATCAGTCCGGCGATCAGTGTTCCCGGAATAGATCCCATACCACCGATAACAACGACACCAAACGCGGTGAGCAGGTAGTTGCCGCCGCTGCTTGGATAGTAGACCCATTTCATGCTGACGCACATACCGGCGATAGCTGCCGTTGCCATTGCAATACCCATTGCAATCGCATAGGTGCGGTTAACATTGACGCCCATCAGAGAAGCTGCCTGCGTATCATCTGAGGTTGCACGAATGGAACGTCCAAGATAGGTCTTCTTTAAGAAAATGGAAAGAACGATGATCGTAGCCAGACTGATGCAGAAAACGATCAGATCAAGCACGGAAATGTTCAATCCCTGTGCGATTCTCAAAGATGCGGTGTTGTAAGGAACGTTTGCTCTCTGCGCATCTGCTGAGAAGATCAAAAGCATAGCGTCTGCCAAAATGATGGACAGACCAAAAGTAACCAGCAGTGCAGGCTCAGAACCGATCTTCATGACTCGGTTGATAAGACCTGACTGCAGTCCCATTCCGACCAGGAACATGATCGGGACCGTAACGATGATCGTAAGGATCGGGTCCACGCCAATTGCATTGGCCAGTATGGTTGAAAGATAAGCACCGATGATAATAAACTCACCATGTGCCAGATTGGTAAGCTTGACAATACCGAACATCATAGTCATACCTACGCCCAGGAGAGCATAAATACCGCCAAGCAATATACCGTTTATAATAACCTGTATAACCTGCATGTTTTATCCTCCTTCCTAGATTCCAAAGTATGCTTTCTTGATGTCCTCATCGCTCAAGTCTTCCGGTTTACCGGATAATACGACTTTTCCTTTCAGCATGACATCAACAAGCTTTGCCGTCTTGATAGCTCTCTGTGTATCCTGCTCGACCAGAACGACTGTTGTTCCAGACTTATTGATTTCTTTGATCCTTGCATAAATATCCTTAATGGTTGTAGGTGCAAGACCCAGAGAAATCTCGTCAAACAGGATCAGTTCCGGATTGGTCATAAGAGCACGTCCGATAGCAACCATCTGACGCTGACCGCCGGAAAGACTTCCGGACAGATCGTTTCTCTTCTGTTTCAATACCGGGAACAGCTCATAGACTCTCTCTAAAGAGTCTTTCCATTTTTTACGGACGACCTTTGGGAAACTGCCCATGATCAGGTTGTCCTCAACCGTCATACGGATAAAGCAGCGGCTTCCCTGTGGAACCAGAGAAAGACCGCGGACAACAATTTTATCCGCGGAAAGACCAGTAATGTCTTCCCCTTTAAAATATATTTTTCCCTGACTTGGTTTATGAAGACCGGCAATCGTGTCCATAAGAGTGGACTTTCCTGCACCGTTAGAACCGATCAGGGATACGATCATCCCTTGCGGAACTTCCAGTGAAGCATCGGCGACTGCGATGAAGTCTCCATATTTGGCTTGTACGCCTTCCACTTTTAACATAGGCTCACTCATCTTCGTCTTCTTCCTCCACTCCTAAGTAAACTTCTTCAACTTCTTTCGATTCCATAACCGGTCTCGGCTCACCAATCAGAAGCTCATGTCCATCGGACATGCACATCAGGTGGTCAGTTGCTTCCACCATTGTCTGGATAACATGCTCGATCCAAATGATGGAATAGCCGGCAGCCTTCAGGTTTTTCACCATTTTAATAACGTCCTGTACCTCTGCCTCTGTCAGGCCTGCTGCGACCTCATCTAAAAGCAAAAGTTTCGGCTCGGTGCCTAAAGCTCTGGCAATCTCTAAACGTTTACGGTCAAGCAGTGTCAGCTCGCCCGCAAGGATCTCCCTTTTATCATACAATTCAGTCAGTTCCAGCGACTTCAGCGCTACTTCACGGCCGGTCTTTTCATTATGATTTGCACCGTGAACAGCTGCTACCAGAACATTCTCGTAAACGCTCATTCCTTCAAACGGACGCGGGACCTGGTAGGTTCTGCCTATACCCAGATGGCACCGTTTATCCGGTTTCATCTTTGTTACATTTTGTCCATTAAAAGTAATCGTTCCTTTGTTCGGAATGATCAGACCGATCAAAGCATTGAACATGGTCGTCTTTCCACAGCCGTTTGGCCCGATAACGCCATATACTTCGCCCTCTTCTACTGAAAATGATAAATCATGGAGAATCTGGACACGGCCGTAGCCCGCGTCAATATGCTCAAAAGTTAAAATATTCCCCATTGTTTCCTCCTTTGAGGTCAAGAAAAACAACAAAGCGGAGAGCTTTTATAAAAGCCCTCCGCCTATCGTTATTATTCTTGTGTATTCAAATTCTGATTATTTCTGTGTTGCATTTCCAGCTTTGTATTCGCCTGCAATAGCGCCGGAAAGTTCCGGATACAGGGAAGCGTCGATCACTACCAGATGCCACTGTCCATCTTCACCTTTCTGCCACTGACCGCCTGCAACAACGGTGTCAGAGTATGCAAGACCGTTCATTTCCTTATCATATTTGATAGGTCCGACGATGGTCTCAACATCCAGAGATTTCAGTGCTTTAAAGACTGCTTCTTTGTCAGTTGTTCCAGCTTTCTGGAATGCTTCTACTGCAAGCTCTAATGCTGCATAAGCATAGCCTGCCGGCTGAGGCATAACGCCGCCGTTGTCTTTCAGGTAAGCTGCACCTAATGTCGGGCAGTCAACACCAGTCAGAGCAGAAACATACGGATACTCCGGTGCCCACCAAACCTCGGAAAGGATTCCTTCTACGTTGTCGCCTAAAGCAACGACATCACCAGGAAGTAAGCAGCATTTACCCATTGTGATAGCGTCAACCTGAACGCCTGCTGCCTGCATCTGTGTGAAGAGGTTGGAGAAATCTGGAGGAATGTTGGTTCCTGCAAGGATATCAATGTCAGCATCTTTGAAAGCTTTGACAACGTTTGAGAAGTCATCCGTTCCGGATGGATACTGACCTGGGTCAATAACGGTATAACCATCTTCCGGAAGTTTCTTCACGAAAGTGTCATGCCATGCAGTACCGTCTGCATCATTTGCGAAAGCAAGACCGATCTTTGCGCCTGTGCCAGGGCCAAAGCCTGCAGCCGTCCAAAGAGCCTTGTGTGCTTCGTAAATATTGTCAATGGTCCAGAATGCATGTACGGTCCAATCATGGGAATCAGATGCAAATGCACATGGATCCACTGGTGCCTGAATACCAATGCAAGGTACTTCGTTGATTTCAGCCTGTGCTTCAACAGGGATAGCTGTCTCAGGAGTCTGAATAGCGACGATCAGGTCGACTTCATCCTCTACGCACAGTTTCTGTGCCATATCAGCTGCCGTCTGCTGATTGGATGTGGAATCGTAAACGATGACTTTGATGTTCTTCTTAGCGCCGTCTACTTCAATTCCGCCCATTTGGTTGTTGACATAATCTTCGATCTGTTTTACAACCCAGTCACAGCCTTCGCCGTTACCAGCGAGAGGTCCGGTCGTCGGGTTAACATAACCGATCTTGATCGTGCCGCCTGCAGATGGAGCTGGAGCAGCTCCGGAGCCCTGCGGTGTTTCTTTCTTCTCACCACAGCCTGCCAGCAATGTTACTGCAAAAAGAGTTGCCAGCAACAGAGCTGCAATTTTTTTCACTGTTTTCATTTTTCTCCTCCTAAATTTTTTTATAGTTTTAAAAAAATTGTGCTACGAAAGGATTATAGCATACTACTATATATTAGACAAACAATAAAACAGGCAAAACTGTTGATTTCACCTGTTTTAAATCATCAAATTTTTAACTCTTACAAATACGGTCTGCCGGTCAGAACTCTCCAGAACGCCTCATATTTCATTCCGGAAACGATATGGTCAAATATCATCTCACAATACTCATCCATACAGGTAAAATAAACCTTTTGTGAGCGAAAAGCTGCAAATCTGGTGATCTCATTCAGCATAAAAGTCTTCGTCCCATTATCATCCTTTATCACGATCTGATCAGGATAAAATAATATATCTGCATTCTTTGCTGCCATCTGCCGGTTATCCTTTTTTGTTATAAATAGATCTGCTCCGTGATCGGCAAAGATATACTCTTTGTTTTTGGCAATTGCAGCAGTCTGTTCCTGCAGGTATTTTTTCTGCCACTTGTTCCAGTCAACCGTATTGTCAAATGGGACATTTCCCTCCAGAAATCCATAATCATTTACTTTTCCGGATAGTCCGCAGGTGCAGTGAAAATCGTCATTGTGGCTGGAGAGTGTACCGATACCATGGCATGTCGGACATATATAAAGAATGCTTTCAATGTTCTCGGCCTTAGCTTTTCCCTTATAAGGTACCATCTTACGGTCTTTCAGATAATCTTTAATGATCGGCGGTGGATCTTTCTGATCCTGATACGCGTTTACATAAAGATCCTTTGAAATAGCCTCTGCAATCTCCTGCACACTCATTTTAGCCAGTTCTTCCGGACTGTACTCTCTTACCATTTCTCCGAAGACCGGACCTTTCCGCGCATTTACGGCAAAACGGGGTGTATGAAGATAACCTCCGCGTATTCTATAAGTCACAAGTGCTGCGCCTGACTGCTTGGCCACTTCTGCCGTCCGGGGAGAAATGAACATGGTCTCACCATCCCAAGAACGGTTCCCTTCCGCGCTCAATGCAATACTGATACCTGCTTTCATGTTTTCAAGCATCAAAGCAACCGTATCATCTGCGCTGGCTGCTTTGCGTCGGGGGATCGGCCCAACAAGAAAAGAGATGATCCTGCCTGTAAATCCTTCGAGGATCACCGAGCTGGCAACATACCGCATGTGCCGAAACAGCCCGATCGCCATATAAAACGGATCCATATCATCCGTATGATTATACAAAGCAAGAAACACCTTGCTTTTCGGCTTGGTGATCTTGCAATGAAAATTTTTAAATAGCCTGATCGCAGTTCCGACAACGATCTGGGCAAATACCCAGAACGCTCTTTGGAATCGGATATGTTTATCAACTGCCATTATTTTTCTTTCTCTTAAATATAAAGGTCCTGAATAAAACGATATTTAGAACAACAAAGATGGCAAAAATGATCGCAAGCATAACAAGTGCTGTTGTAACGCTGGCAGCCTTTGTTGTGATCCTTCCTGCTATCAGAAGCAGTGGAAATCCCAGAATGATAGCCGGAAAATTCTGATAGACGAGATTCTCTGACACCGGGGATTTCAGATCCGGATCTGCTTCTCTAAGAAGGATCATGCCGGTAGACGCAGTCCCGGTAAGCATTCCGAAAAATGCCAGAAACTGCTCATGCTGGTATGCAGGAAATAGTTTCCTTGTTACATACTTCAAATATAAAAATGTAAGGATCGCTCCCGCCACACCGAGCAGAAGGATCACCCACCAATATTCCATGATCAGATGAACCTGTATTGCGCAGATTCCGGAAACGATCATGACGTCAAAAGCAAACCCGCTGATCCGGTTGAGCAGGAACGTATTGGTATACTGATGTTTGACAACCTGTTTCCTTCGCAGCAAGTTTAGAACAGCTTTTACAAGAACTGCGCTGAGCACGCCGAAGATAAAATTGAATCCATAGATAGTTCCGGTCAGATTACTCCCTTTCCCGAGAATCACGTTGCCTAAAAGATACATCATTCCGTAAGCGATCATATATGAGATTGCAACGAAAGCACACTGCATTGACAGCTTATCAATTGATTCGTTCATTTCAGGCTCATCCGGATTCTGCACATCAAAGACAGTCAGTGCCTCTGCTTTAGAAGCATTCCTGATTTCAAGTCTGCCTTTTCTTCTGAGATAATTCAGATAGATGACACCAACAATGCTGGCAGTCAGAAAGCCGAGTGCTGCAATAGCCAGTCCAAAACTGGAATAGGAAGATGTGCCCAGGGCGTTATCAAAATTCTTGCCGATATTAAGAGCCTGACCAGTACCCTGTCCATAGCCAAATGCTAAAAGGATACCACTTCCTGGTGCAAATCCGGAAATAGCAAATGCTGCAAGCACAGTAATAAGGATACCTGCAATACCCTGCAGCATATAGGTGCAGATTGTTGATATACCAGAATTAAGGATCTCGACTGCGCGCTTACCACCGGATGCTTTTTTCATCGGACGAAGCGTCATGGCAATAAAACCTATTGCCAGACAATGATAGGTAAGAATCTCCAACGTCCGAATCCCGGATCCATTTGAAGAAAACAAATTCAGATTAAAAAGGTATTTCCCGCTGACAAAATAGCAAATAGAAGAAATGATTAGTAATATAATGCCGCCTAATACCGAATTCGGTATCAATGACTTTTTCAGAAATGGGATCTTCCTCTTGAGCATATTTGCAACAAGCAAACTCAGCAAAAGAATGCCTGTCAGCATTATGCTTCTCCATACACCAGATTCAAAAAAGCTAACTGTTGTATAGGTATCCATTTATTATCCTCCTCCGTATTGAAGGTCCAAACGCTTTTTCACCGCAAAGAAGTAAATACCGACTACCAGGTCCTGTACCAAAGTTGCCGTCGGAATCGCCAATCCGATAATAAAAAGGTCTCCTCCCCCAATTGCTTTAAACAAAAACAGCAGCGGAACTCTGACAGCCACACCTACAAAGCTCTGGATCATAGTAACGGTTGTCTTTCCGCATCCATTCAAAAAGCCAACTATACAAAACAGGATAGACGTCAGGAATGTGTCGATCCCATAAGCTTTAACATATCGGGCTGCAGAAATGATCACATCCGGATCCCTGGAGAAAATCTGAGTCAGCCATTCACCATGCAAGATAGAAAAGAATGACATTAAAGTGGCAAATGCCAGGCATGTCCAGATGCCGTGAAGCAAAGCTCTTTTTGCCCGGTCGATCCGCTCTGCCCCTATGTTCTGTGCGATAAAGGCAGACATAGACTGCATAAAAGCACTTGGGAAAAGCATAATGAACCCAAACAGTCTTCCTGCGACTCCAATCGATGCCGATGCCACGATCCCCAGCGAATTCGCCACTGCAGAACTGATCATAAATGAAGCAGTTAATACGATCTCCTGCAAACCAAGCGGCAACCCGATCCGAATGATCTGCTTAAGGATTCCTTTATCTATTTTCATGCTGTCTTTCCCAAAGTGGAAAGGCAGTCCTTTCTTTTTTACGATCAACAGGGAAATGATCACACTGATGCCCTGTGCAGCAACCGTAGCAATTGCAGCACCTGCTGCAGCCATATGGAAGACCGCAACCAGAAGAAGATCTCCGACAATATTGATCACACATGCAATGGCAACTGTGATCAGCGGCGTATTGGAATCTCCGATGCCCCGGAATATAGATCCGCAAAGGTTATAAGCAACGATAAAGATAAACCCGACCGAACAGATCCGCATGTAAATGGTTCCTTCTCCCATTGCTTCCTGCGGCAGTTTAAATAAAGTAAGGGCCTGCGGAGCCAGTATAAACAGAGCAATTGTTACGGCCACAGCCAGCGCCCCAAACAACCAGATACTGGTTCCGATTGTTTTTCCGCCAGCTTCCAGCTTTTTCTGTCCAATAAACTGTCCCAGCAGCACAGTCGTTCCCATTGCCAGATTGGCTATGACCATCATGACTCCGTTGGTTATCTGTGCGCCCATTGAAACACCAGATACACTGACTGTAGTGGCAAACTGTCCCACGATCAGAAGATCGACCGCACCATAAAGAGACTGCAGGAACAGGGCCAGCAGGATCGGCAGTGTAAATTTCAATAGCGGCCCCAGAATCGGACCATCAGTAAAATCATTAACCTTGGATATTTTCATCTTTTTTTGAAAAACGGGCTCAGGTAATCTCCTGAGCCCCTGTTTTTGTTAATATTTGGCAGTGATTATGCCATCTGCTTTGCAACTTCTTCTGCAAAGTTTTCCTGTCTCTTTTCGATACCTTCGCCAACTTCAAAACGCACGATCTGCTTAACAGAAAGATCCGGATTAACAGCCTTTAAGTACTGAGCAACGGTCTGTTTTCCGTCTTCTGCCTTAACGTAGGTCTGGTCAAGGAGGCAGATTTCCTTCAGCTGTTTGGAAACACGGCCTTCTACTAATCCGTTAAAGATCTTATCAGCAGTAATGGTTTCTTTTGCATTCATCGCAAGTCCTGCTACAGCCGTCTTTGCTTCTGCAGAAAGGAAATTGAAGATGTATTTCAGATTGTTTTTCTGCTCTTCATATTGTGCAGCATCTTCTGCTGAGAACAGATTTCCTTCAGAAGCCTGTGCAAGAAGGTTCTTAAGAAGCGGGGCTGGAAGAGATTCCGGAGTATTCAGCGCGCTGTCTACCGTGATCTCTCTTAATTTTGCAACTTCTTCATCAGTCATATCTGTATGAGCGATATACTGTGGATTCATTGCTGCAACCTGCATTGCAATATTCTTCATAGCTTCTTCAATGCCTTCTAAAGCATTTGCCTCAGCTAAAACGCCGATACGTCCGCCGCCATGGATATATGGAACAATGACGCCATCTGTCTTAATCTTGACAAATCTTCTGATCGTGATTTTCTCACCGATCGTAGCAATAATGCTTACAAGAGCCTCACCAACGGTTTTGGAAGGATCACCTGCAAATTTCTCGTTCATAAGTGCGTCAACATCTGCAGCATCGCTTGCAAAAATGCTCTCAACGACATCATCAACGAATTTCTGGAACTTTTCGTTCTTTGCAACAAAGTCTGTTTCAGAGTTTACTTCAACCATAACAGCAGTGTTGTCCCTGACAACAACTCTTACAAGACCTTCTGCTGCAATTCTGCTTGCTTTCTTAACAGCCTGAGCTTCACCTTTTTTACGAAGGATCTCAACAGCTGCATCCATATCTCCTTCTGTTTCAACCAGTGCATTCTTGCATGCTAAAATGCCGGCACCGGTAAGTTCTCTTAATTCTTTGATTAAAGCTGTGGTTACTTCTGCCATTTCTGATCCTCCTTTACTCGGTCACTTCTTCTGCTGCAGCTTCAACTGCTTCTGCGCCTTCAGCTGCCTCTGTGACTTCATACTCTTCACCCTGATTTGCTTCGATGATAGCGTCTGCCATTTTAGCTACGATCAGCTTCACGGCTCTGATTGCATCATCGTTACCCGGGATCACATAATCCAGATCATCCGGATCACAGTTGGTATCACAGATACCGATCAGTGGAATGTGAAGTTTGTGAGCTTCCTGTACACAGATTTTTTCTTTCTTCGGGTCAACTACGAAAATAGCATCCGGAACTTTTCTCATTTCCTTGATTCCGCCAAGATTTTTCAGGAGTTTCTCCTGTTCTTTCTTGATCTCGATGACTTCTTTCTTTGGAAGAACATCAAACGTTCCGTTTTCTTCCATCTTCTCAATATCTTTCAGACGTTTGATACGGCTCTGGATCGTCTTAAAGTTGGTCAGCATACCGCCAAGCCATCTTTCATTGACATAGAACATACCGCAGCGCTCTGCTTCGGTTCTGATTGCTTCCTGTGCCTGTTTTTTGGTTCCAACGAAAAGAATGGTTCCGCCCTGAGCAGCGATGTCAGAGATTGCATCAAACGCGTCATCGATCATTCCGACCGTTTTCTGCAGATCGATAATGTAGATATTGTTTCTCTCTGTGTAGATGTATGGAGCCATTTTAGGGTTCCATCTTCTGGTCTGATGTCCGAAATGAACACCTGCTTCAAGTAACTGTTTCATTGAAATAACACTCATGTCTATTTCCTCCTTTTTGTTTTTTTCTTCCCTTTGCTGTCATCTTTTTGCGGAACCCTGAAGTTACTTGAGACAGGGCACATCCTTAAAAATCGGCAAAGGTGTTTACTTTAAGCAACTGTGATATTTTAATCGAAAAGAATCTTTATTTCAAGGACTTTTTCGATTGTTTTTTCTTTTTTATCAAACAAAGGATTATGAACAGGATCAACGACGCAGCTGAAATGATCAGTCCAGGTACCAGCCCTGGCGCATGATAGATCATTTCTACTTCATGCATCCCCTCTTTTTCCAGCGGGATCTGAATAAAAGCATTGTAAAAACCTTTATACGCAGCTTTTTTGCCGTCCACATAAATGTTCCATCCTTTTTCATAAGGAATGGTCGTAAACAACGTCATTTTAGACGCCTGCGCCTGAACGGTTCCTTTCAAATAGCCGTCTTTTGCTTCCGTTATCACCCATGGATTGCTTCCCATTGCCTCCATGGCAGCTGCAAAGGCCTGCTTATCCAAGTCAGCTTCGATCAATGAAATGCTGCTTTTTTCACTGTCCGTGGTATAGATCACCAGACGGTCGCCTTTTTGGAACTCACCCAGGTCTACGATCAATTTGCATTCCAAAGCTGTGAAATTCCGGTTGATATACAGGCTTCCGTTTCGGTATACATCAACTTTCAGATTATCCAGTTTGTCCTGCACATAGATCAGCTTCCGGACATTCTCTTCAATCTCCAGCTCGATCCTTTCTCCGGAAAGAGTCCCTTTGATCTGGAAAACAGGTCCTGCACCGCATGCAGCATTGATGAGATTATTCTGGATCAGGAATGGATCGCTTCCGTCCGGATTCACTTCTGCCTGTGTCGTATTTTTCACCATAAACCCAAGAGGCAGGACATATTCAGCCTGATAGAGGAATGCTTTTTCCGTTCCTTTCACATACTCCCACATCGGATCATCGATCGCGCTGTCAGAAAGCTTGTATTTCACACCCAGCAGGGCGGATGTAAACGGTGTATTGCCATAATAAGAGAAGGAATTCGTTCCAGACTGCATACCAAAACTTGCATAGATCTTGGAAAGGCCTTTCAGTGTAGTGGAGGAAAAGACGGAGGCAGATCTGTAATCTGACCAGGCTCCATCGTTCTTTGTCCTGCGTTTTGCCTTCTCTACGCGGAAAAAGCTCCCGTCGTCCACGGAATCTAAAAGTTCTTCAATATCTGCATTGTCTTCCGTATAAGCGACCCGGTCCGTTGTACTGTATCCGGTCTCATTTGCATTAATGGAAGTTTCTGCAACACAAAGGATCATGAGAAAAACAAATAAAAGGATCTGAGATATCTGCTTCGCCTGTGTTTTTCTTCCCTCTTTATCCGGCAGGTCTTTTTTCTGTAAGACCAAAATGATCAGATACGCCAGCAGAAAACCTGCATTTAAAACAGCCTGTTCTACTGTGTAGCTGTCTTTATATAAGTACTGTAAAACGAAAACCGCAAGAATACCGGCAAGGAAAGCGGTTACGATCTGCCAATATGCATATTGTTTGATCCGCAGCATCACTTCGTAACATATTGTCAGGATCAGAAAAATATAAATAAAAGAATGGCGTGCCGGAAGTGAATTTGGCAGATGAAATCCATGCCAGATATATGCCAGCACGTTCAGTGCGAAACTAATCCATAATACCAGGATCAGGACAACCTTTCCGATCCTCTGTTTCACTGGTACTTTTGCATTCAGGAAAAAGAGCGGCACCAGTGCAAAAGTAAAGATCCCCGCATAAATATTTGGCACATATCCTTCGCTGATCATGGTAACTTTTGCGTCCATCATGCCATGCGCAAACATTTCCAACGGATTAAAATAGAAATGGAAACTGGACGGGAAACCTGAACCGGCCGATGCGGTTCCGAAAAGCGCCAGAAAAGCAGGCAGCACAACTGCTGCTCCAATACACCCTCCCAGAACAGAATAAACCGCAAAACGGGCAATTGACTTTCCGGTTTCCTTTCCACTTCTCTTTCCTGCTGTTTCTACCAACAAATACACGAAGTAAAAGACAAGGTAAAAACAGATCATGATGGAAATGTAGTAGTTACAGATCACGCTGAGAGCAAGCGATATGGTAAACAACAGGACCTTCTTTTTTCTGACAAGACGTTCCAAACCCAGAATGATCAATGGAAACAGGATCAGATTATCCAGCCACATCAAATTCCAGCTGTATGCAGCCATATAACCTGACAAAGCATAGATAATACCAAAACAGGCTGCAAGAAGTGATTGTGGATTGTGAAATTTCCGGGTCAGATAGTATGTGAACGTAGCCGACATCAACCCTGCTTTGAGAATGATAAAGCTTCCCATGATCTCCGGGATCAGACTGGAAGGAAGCAGGGCTACCAGCCAGTTTATCGGAGAAGACAGATAGTAGGCATACGCGCTGACCATATTAGATCCAAGACCCATATGGAACGTGTATTCCAGGCTCCGTCCTTCTTTTAACGCTGTCTGAAACAGTTTCAGGAAAGGAGCGTACTGGTGATACATATCACTTCTCAGATACATCTCCTCTCCGAATGGAAAGATCTCACGGGCAATAAAAAGACAGATTAAAATAAAGATTGGCGCCAGAAACGCCAATAGAAGCGCGATATTCCCGGTGAGGATATTACTCTTTTTCGTTTTTATCTTCATCTAGATTTGTCTCTTCCAGTATATAGAGCGGCCGGTTTTTGGACTCCAGATAGATCTGCCCGATATACTCTCCCAGAATACCGATGGCCAATACGATCACTCCGCCCAGAAACAATAATACGACCAATGTCGTCACGTAGCCAGGCACAACAATGCCAAAGATCCACGTCTGAATCAGAGTGATCAGAATATAGACAAAGGACAGGAAGCAGATAATTGCCCCAAGCAGCGTCACGATACGAAGCGGGATCACACTGAATGAAGTCAGTCCGTCCGCTGCATAATTAAACAATTTTCCAAGGCTCCACTTACTCTTTCCTTTGGTTCTTGGACCCTGTACATAATCGATCCATTTAACCTTAAATCCGACCCATGCAAACAATCCCTTGGAAAACCTCTGTTTTTCAGATAGTTTCAGTACTGCATCTACAAATGCCCGGCTCATGCACATAAAATCAGTTGCGCCTTTCTGCAGTTTAACACTGGAAAGACGATTATTGATCCCAGCGAACAAGCGTGAAAAGAATCCGCTTTTCCGTTTTGCGCCGGCTGCTCCGTATCCTTCTTCCGAAACTGCCTTCAGCATTTCCGGGATCAGGGCAGGCGGATGCTGCAGATCTGCATCGATCAAGATACAGATCTGAGCTGACGATGCTTTTAATCCGGCATAAATAGCTGCTTCTTTTCCGAAGTTCCGCGAAAAAGAAAGATATTTAATGCCGTTTTCCTCTGCCATCTTTTTCAGCATCGGAAGCGTCTGATCATTGCTTCCATCATTCACAAAAATGTAGCGGAAAGAAAAGCCGATGCACTGTTCCAAAACCTTCTGTGTTTCTTCATAAAACAGCGGGAGGCTTTCCTCTTCATTATAGACAGGTATGATCAGATCTACTGTTTTCATCTTTTAAAAATCAGATAACTGGATCTTGTTCCAGAACTTTGTGTTGACGCTTAGTTTATGTTTTGGAGCAAACGCAAGATAATACAGCTGAAACTTTTCCTGCTTTGCTTCCGTCAGAACTTTTGCATAGTTTGCTGAAGATTCTTCCAGCAGTTTGTCATCAATACAATGAATAATATAGTATTCATCCTTACTCTCAACTACTTCACTCAATTCTCCATCTGTCAGGGCAAAAGCGACCGATTCAAAAATCGTATTCATCGTTTTGGGATAAACAACCTGACTCATTTGAGGTGTATAGCCAACAGCACTGCAAGCTTCATCAAACGGGACCTTTGCCTGCAGTTCCGAATAGATTTCCTTTGCCACTGCTATTCCATCTTTAGCAGGAATGACCACATAATCAATATAGATCACTTTGGTGGAATCTTCCGTAATCTCAGTTCCGACATCCCGGGTCACATACTCAAATACTTTTTCATACGTAGCTTTTTTGATATATAGTTCTTTTGCTGCATCCAGACTGACTGGATATTTATCGTTCGCTGCGGCAGATACTTTCGTGTATGTTTCCTCTGCCGCTTTGGAGGCGCTGACTTTATCCTCATCCGTCATATATACACCCAGCTCGTCAGCCATGACAACACTGGCTGTATACAACATCAGCTCGTCCATTACCGCTTCTTTCACATAATCACTCATCGTCTCAGAACCGATCCTGCGGGACCAGATATCATCGGTTCCGTCTCCTTCATAGGCGATCTTCTGCTCCAAGAGGCGGTAAATTGCCTCCTCTTTGGAAAGCTCGGTTTTATCCACTGTGATCATTGCGTTTCCGGTAGATGTATCGATTCTTATCTCACTGCAGCCGGAAAGAAATGTGGACAAAAAAAGGATGCCAACAAGTACTAAGAATATTTTCTGAATAAAATTTATTTTTCGTGTTGAAATCATAACGGATTTATTGTATCATTTCCAAGTGCTTTTGCACAACCTATGCTACTGTAGCTCAGTCGGTATGAGCGCGTCATTGGTAATGACGAGGTCACCAGTTCGATTCTGGCCAGTAGCTCGGAAAAGAAGCAGTGATCCTTTGCAGGATGGCTGCTTTTTTTATTCCTCCTTTTTCTTTTTCCGGAAAATGATGAATTTGCTGAAAATATAATTCAGGATCACAACAATGATATTTGTAATGATCTTCATGATCAGATCGTTCACACCAAGCTTATCAACAAAGATCCAAAGCAGTACTGTCTCAATACCAAGAGTGATCAGTCTGGCAACGACAAATTCTGCAAACTCTTTCGCAATTGTTTTGGAATCGTGTTTTTTGCTGTCGAAGACCCAGAGTTTGTTTGTTACATAGGCAACAATGACAGCCACGACCCACGCAATGGCATTGGAATAAACTACATCCAGATGAAAAACATGTCCGCAGAGCGCGAACACGCCATAATTGACCACCGTTGTTACAAATCCGAAGAACAGGTAACTGATGATCTCCTTATACTTGATCCAAAGCAGTTTTATTTTTTCCACGCCGCAAATTATAACAAATACAGAAACTGATATCTATAAAGATTTCAAAAGAGGATCTTACAAAAGCAAGCCGATCAAAGCCACGATACCAGAGACAGCATAAGCCACCAGACACTGGCCGATCACAATGCCGCTGCTCCACTTCCACCCAAGCTCCCGTCGGATCGAAACGACCGCCGCTACACAAGGAGTATAAAGCAGGCAGAATGTCAGCAAAGCAAAGATTGTCAATGGAGAATAAGCGCTCAGCAGTGCTCCTACGCTTCCAAACAGGACTGTAACCGTAGAAACAACACTTTCCTTTGCCATAAAACCGGTGATCAGTGCAGTTACAATACGCCAGTCTCCAAAACCCAGTGGTTTAAAGAGCGGTGCCAGGAATCCGGCAATCACCGAAAGCATGGACTGCGAAGAATCTGTCACCATGGAAAAATGGAAATTAAAAGTTCGCAGGAACCAGATCACAATAGTTGCGATCAGGATCACTGTAAAAGCTCTCTTCAGGAAGTCTTTGGTTTTATCCCACATCAGATGCAGGACATTAATAATGCCCGGAAGACGGTAATTTGGCAGTTCCATTACAAACGGAACCGCTTCTCCGCGAAAAGCTGTCTTTTTGGAAATAAGCGCCACAACAATTCCTGTCAGAATGCCGATAATATACATTACCACCATGATCAGCCAGGCGATCTTTGGGAAAAAGGCCTGTGCAAAAAAGCCGTAGATCGGTAGTTTTGCCGAACAGCTCATAAATGGAGTCAGGATGATTGTCATTTTTCTGTCCCGCTCAGAAGCAAGCGTTCTGGTTGCCATAACACCCGGAACTGTACATCCAAAGCCGATCAGCATTGGAACAATGCTTTTCCCGGAAAGGCCGATCTTTCGGAGCAGTTTATCCATCACAAAAGCCACACGGGCCATATATCCGGTATCTTCCAGTAGTGACAAGAACAGGAATAAAACCACGATGATCGGAATAAAGGAAAGCACGCTTCCGACACCGCTGAAGATGCCTTCTATCACAAGGGAATGAATGACCGGATTGACATGGCCAGCAGTCATTGCAGTATCCACAAGACTCTGCAAGGCTCCGATCCCCATTTCCAGCAATCCTTGCAGACCGCCGCCAATAACACTGAAAGTCAGATAAAAGACCAGACCCATGATCAGAATAAACAACGGAATGGCTGTCCATTTTCCGGTCAGGACCTTATCGATCTTCTGGCTGAATTTATGTTCCTTGCTCTCTTTCGGCTTCACAACGCATTGCCGGCATAGATCAAAAATAAAGGAAAACCGCATATCTGCAATTGCTGCTGCACGATCCAGCCCTCTTTCTTCTTCCATTTGAAGGATAATATGTTCAATGGTTTCTTTTTCATTTTGCGACAGATGCAGGGCATCCTCCACCAGTTTGTCGCCTTCCGCCAGCTTACTGGCTGCAAAACGGACCGGAATCTGTGCTGCTTTTGCATGATCTTCGATCAGGTGCATAATACTGTGAAGACACCTGTGCACGGCACCGCCATTTTTATCAGAACTGCAGAAATCCGTCCTGCCTGGTTTTTCCTGATAAGAAGCTACATGGATCGCATGATGGACCAATTCATGAATACCTTCATTTTTGGCTGCAGAAATTGGCACGACAGGTATTCCTAAAAGGTCTTCCATTTTATTAACATCGATGGTGCCTCCGTTTGCACGGACTTCATCCATCATATTCAGAGCCAGGCAGATCGGAACCTCCAGTTCCATCAGCTGCATGGTCAGATATAGATTTCGCTCGATATTGGTTGCATCAACAATATTGATGATGCCCTTCGGATGTTCATGCAGGATAAACTGACGGGAAACAACCTCCTCTTCGCTATACGGAGATAAAGAATAGATACCCGGAAGATCCGTCACTTCTGTCTGTGCATGGTCTTTGATGCCTCCGCTTTTCCTGTCAACAGTAACTCCAGGGAAGTTTCCAACATGCTGATTGGATCCGGTCAACTGGTTAAATAATGTCGTTTTACCACTGTTCTGGTTTCCGGCAAGCGCAAAAGTCAGTACGGTTCCTTTTGGAAGCGCTTCCCCATCTCCTTTTGCATGATACTTACCGCCTTCTCCAAATCCCGGATGTTCTGATTCGGTCAGCAATTCTTTTTCAGAATCCTCCCGGTGTGTATGCGCATGGAGATTTTCACTTTCTGCTTCTTCCGCGAAATAAGGTTCTCCGATCAGTATCTGTTCTGCGTCTTTATTGCGGAGCGTCAGTTCATAACCATGGATCATATATTCCGCCGGATCTCCCAATGGCGCATATTTGATCAGCGTGACCTGCGCTTCCGGGATCACGCCCATATCAAGAAAATGCTGGCGCAGAGATCCTTTGCCACCCACTTCTTTAATGATCGCACTTTGGGATATTTTCAGATCGCGTAAGGTTTTTTTCTTATTTGGATCCTCACCCTTATGAAGTGCGCATCCAATACAATTTCCATTACAGGAAGACTGCTCCGTCATGTCATTCTCCAAAATGTGAAACAAAGCGCTTCCGCAGAAGCGCCTTGTTCTTTTTTTATGCAGCTGTCAGGATTTGATCCTGATCAGTAACTGTCCTGCCTTTACCGTATCGTTCGGTTTGACCAGGACCTCTTCGATAGTACCAGCCATTCTTGCCGTCACAGAAGTCTCCATCTTCATTGCTTCCACAACTGCCAGAATATCATTTTCTTTGACAACATCGCCAACCTTGACATTGATCTTGGAAACAGCACCCGGAATGGAAGCGCCTACCTGGCTCTTATCGTTCGGATCAGCCATTTCAATGTTGACCACGTGCTCAGAAGCAGTATTATCGCGGACCTTGACATCACGAAGTGATCCATTCAGTTCAAAATGAACCGTACGGTATCCGTCATTATCCAGATCACCCTTGCCAAGGTATTTGATGACAAGTGTCTTACCATCTTCAATATTAACTTTATTCGTTTCACCTACAGCCAGACCATGGAAGAATACATGGCTTCCAAGTCTGGTGATATAGCCATACTCTTTTCTCTTCTTATAGAAGTCTTCGACAACCTTAGGGAACATGACCCATCCGACCAGATCTCGGTCCGTGATCTGATCTTCATCTTTGAACTCCTTCAGATGCTCTCTGACTTCATCAAAATTGATCGGATCCAGAAGATCGCCCGGACGGCAGGTAATCGGTTCCTCACCTTTCAGGACGACTTTCTGCAGATCTTCCGGGAATCCCCAGGTAGGCTGTCCCATCATACCCTTGAAGTAGCTGACAACGCTGTCAGGGAATGCAAGTCCGGCACCTTTTTCCACAATATTTTCTGCTGTCAGATCATTCTGTACCATAAAGATCGCCAGATCGCCGACCATCTTGGATGATGGAGTAACCTTCACGATATCACCCAGCATCTGATTGACCGTAACGAACATTTCGCGGACTTCGTTAAAACGGTGACCTAAGCCAAGGCTCTGGACCTGCGGACGCAGATTCGTGTACTGTCCTCCAGGGATCTCGTAACGATAAATATCTGTCAGCGGTGTCTTCAGATCAGATTCGAAGGAATCATAACGAAGACGGATATCCTCCCAGTACTCGCTCAAAGGCTCTAACTGATGAATATTCAGGCCGGTATCTCTCTCATTTCCTTTTAATGCAGAAACAACAGAGTTCATGGAAGGCTGGCTGGTCAGACTGGACATAGAGGAAATAGCAAGGTCTACGATATCTACGCCGGCTTCTGCAGCAAACAGGCATGTTGCTACCTGGTTGCCGGAGGTATCATGCGTATGCAGATGGACCGGGATTCCAATTTCATCCTTTAATGCCTTGATCAGTTTCTTTGCCGCATATGGTTTCAAAAGACCGGACATATCTTTGATACAGAGCGTATGTGCGCCTCTTCTCTCCAGTTCCTTTGCCATACCGACATAATAATCCAATGTATATTTGTCTTTTCTCGGATCGGAAATATCACCCGTGTAACACATGGTTGCTTCCAGGATCTTGTTCTGCTTCAGAACTTCATCCATAGCGATTTCCATATTCGGGATCCAGTTCAGGGAGTCGAATACACGGAAGACATCAATACCGCCCTTTGCGCTTTCTTCGATAAACTTCCGAACCTGATTGTCCGGATAGCTTGAATACCCGAGCAGGTTGGAACCACGCAGCAGCATCTGGAACAGTACGTTCGGGATTTCCTTACGAAGAAGGTCCAGCCTCTCCCATGGATCTTCATACAGGAAACGATAAGCTGTATCAAACGTTGCCCCGCCCCACATCTCAAAGGAGAATGCATCAGCCAGAATCTCGGCCATAGCATCTGCGCCCTTCACCATATCACGGGTACGGACGCGGGTAGCCAGAAGGCTCTGGTGCGCATCACGCATTGTGGTATCCGTAACAAGTAGTTTCTTCTGCGCCAGAACCCAGTCTCTGACTGCTTCCGGACCTTTTGCATCAAGAAGCTGTTTCAGTCCGTCTTTTGGCGGCTGTCCGCTGGTTTTTACAAAACGCGGAGTATCATACAGTTTCCTGCCTGCCGTCGGATCATTGACAACGATATTGCCGATGTATTTCAGCATTCTGGTTGCACGGTCCTTGCTGCCAGGAAGGTCAAACAATGCAGGTGTATCATCAATAAATTTGGTATAGCATCTTCCCTGAAGGAAAGTTTCATTCGTCAGGATGTTACTCAGGAATCCGACATTGGTCTTGACGCCACGGATAGTTGTTTCTGTAATAGCGCGCAGAGCTTTTCTTGCTGCACCATCGAAAGTGGAGTCATAGCAGGTAACCTTCACCAGAAGGCTGTCATAATATGGAGTAATGACAGAGCCAACATAAGTGTTTGCACCGTCCAGACGGACGCCATTACCGCCGGCTGCACGATAGGCTGTGATCTTACCAGTATCCGGTGCGAAATTATTAGCTGGATCTTCTGTCGTGATACGACACTGAATAGCATAACCACGGGTGGTAACATCTTCCTGTTTTGCAATGCCGATCATTGGATCGGAAAGTTTTTCGCCTTCTGCGATCAGGATCTGTGCACGTACCAGGTCAACGCCGGTTACCATTTCTGTAACGGTATGCTCTACCTGGATTCTCGGGTTCATTTCGATAAAGTAATGATTGCCGCTCCTATCTACCAGGAATTCAACTGTCCCGGCATTCTCATAATTGACTGCTTTGGCGATCTTGACTGCATCGTCACAGATGGATTTTCTGACTTCTACCGGAAGAGACCATGCCGGTGTATACTCAACAACTTTCTGATAACGTCTCTGCAGGGAGCAGTCACGCTCAAACAGATGAACCGTGTTGCCATATTTATCAGCGAGGATCTGTACCTCGATATGTTTTGGCTCAACCAGGAATTTTTCGATAAAGATATTGTCGTTGCCAAATGCTTTCTTAGCTTCCGACTGAACCAGCTCAAAGGCAGGTTTCACTTCTTCCGGTGTAAAGCAGCTTCTCATACCACGACCGCCGCCGCCAGCTGCTGCTTTCAGAATAATAGGGAATCCATATTCTGTTGCTTTTGCAAGAGCCTCATCTGCATCTTTCAACGGCTCTGTGCTGCCAGGGATCGTTGGCACATTGCATGCCAGGGCCATTTCTTTAGCAGAAAGTTTATCGCCCATCTGCCCCAGAACCTTAGAGTTCGGTCCGATAAAGATGATGCCAGCATCTTCACAGGCTTTTGCAAAATCAGCATTCTCAGCAAGAAAGCCGTAACCCGGGTGGATCGCATCCACATTTTTTCTTTTGGCAAGATCCACGATCTCGTCAATTGCCAGGTATGCCCCCAATGGGCTTAAGCTCTCACCGATCATATAAGCTTCGTCAGCTTTAATACGGTGTTCGCTGTAAATATCTTCTTTTGAGTAGATTGCAACCGTATTCAGTCCCAGATCATAGCATGCCCTTAGGACACGTGTAGCTATCTCTCCACGGTTTGCGACCAATACCTTTTTGATCTTTTTCGTCTCCATTGATTCATCCTCCTGAAATGTGCACAAAAAGTGACGATGATATTTTATCATGAAAACCGCAATGTTCATAGAGAAACCTTATAAAAGATTGAATAAAAAAAAGGACATTACTATGTAAATGTTCTTACAGAATGCCCATAATTATCTTCATTTTTTCAACTCTGATACGTTATTTTTCGCTAATGCAGTCCTAAAAACAGTGAAAAGTCCTTTTACCCAAAAAATAATCGTTGAAAACGAAAAAAGATATGTTATAATAATCTTTGCGTTTTCCGAGAAATCGCGCATGCGGAGGTGTCGGAACTGGCAGACGAGCAAGACTAAGGATCTTGTGCTGGCTACAGCGTGTGGGTTCAAGTCCCATCCTCCGCATAAAAAAGGCAGGATGTACCAGTGGTACATCCTGCTTTTTTATCTGGTTCAGAGATGGGACTTGAACAAGGAGAATTTGAGCACGGAAGTGCGATGAATTCGACGTGGCCTGAAAGGCGCCGAAGGCGCCGGTGGAAGTCCCATCCTCCGCATAAAAATTGCGCAAGTGACTCAAAAAACGTTGTTTTACAGGTCACTTACGCAATTTTTATGCTTTTTTGCAGTTTTTTGACTAAAAAGTGAGTCACTTACGCAATTTTTCTGCTTCCAACTTTTAGTCAAGGCAGCCCATCATTCCATTCAGAATGATTTATTCAAACCTAAGAAGCCGGCTTCCACATCCAGTAAATAAACTCTTTTGAAAAAGTCATCCCCATCTTCCGCTGCAGGGAGATGGATGCTTCATTATCATCATACACCTGACCATAAGGATAGGCTCCTGCTGCCATGCGGCCATTGACCATATGAGCAGACAAATCCCAGGCATACCCTCTTCCGCGGAACTCATCCATAACATGGAGCATTCCAATGGAACCTTCTGCATGCAGACCAATGAACCCTGCCAGTTTTCCATCTGCATAGCCTGCAGCAAATTCTGGTCGGTCAATACTTGCATAAACCTCTTCTTCGCTGATATTAAGCGTGTACGTTTTACTGATCAATCCATATTCCTCTCGTTCCGGATGCCGGATGACCAGATTGCTTTTTGCCTAAATTGGTTCTTTTTTCTCATAAAGAGTCTGATAACATGGCCCTGAAGTCTGATACCCTAATGAAAGAGCGTAGGTATTCAGGTCCTTTCCATGCAGCACCAGTACAATCTCACCATCTTCATTCGGTGTCAGGCCCTGTAAAAGACTCTTTCCCTCTTCCAGATCCGTTGCTGCCAGTAAATAAAGCGGCC
>JAFWCK010000092.1 GCA_017536965.1 Lachnospiraceae bacterium
AACGTCGTGAGACAGTTCGGTCCCTATCCGGCGCGGGCGCAGGATATTTGAGAGGAGCTGCCCTTAGTACGAGAGGACCGGGGTGGACCGACCTCTGGTGCAGCTGTTGTATTACCAAGTGCATGGCAGCATAGCCAAGTCGGGACGGGATAAACGCTGAAGGCATATAAGCGTGAAGCCCCCCTCAAGATGAGATATCCCATACGAAAGTAGTAAGACCCCTTGAAGACGACGAGGTTGATAGGTCAGAGGTGGAAGTACAGTAATGTACGGAGCTGACTGATACTAATAGGTCGAGGAGTTGACCGGAAGGCCATCCGAAGTGTGGACGTCCGACACGTCTTTTCCGATATTTCCTGTGGTTTTGAGGGTGCAAACCCTCAACTTTTGATATTATAATGGCCCAGTGGCTCAGTTGGTTAGAGCGCCGCCCTGTCACGGCGGAGGTCGTGAGTTCGAGTCTCATCTGGGTCGTGTCTGGGGTCTTAGCTCAGCTGGGAGAGCACCTGCCTTACAAGCAGGGGGTCACAGGTTCGAGCCCTGTAGGCCCCATTTGGACTTTGAAAATCCAATATATTTTGTAATGCTGGCGCAATGCCGGCGCAAATGACTAACGTCATTTGCTCCAGTGCTTGCGCACTATAAAATCAGCAATCCGCTCATCTTTGCAAGCAAGCTTGCTCGGTGATCGTCTTCCTGATTTTGCATTGCTTAATAAGGGGGAATTCCCGAGTGGCCAAAGGGGACAGACTGTAAATCTGCTGGCACTGCCTTCGGTGGTTCGAATCCACCTTCCCCCATTCTAACGCGGGGTAGAGCAGTCCGGAAGCTCGTCGGGCTCATAACCCGGAGGTCGCAGGTTCAAATCCTGCCCCCGCTACTTTTATTTGCCCAGGTAGCTCAGTTGGTAGAGCAGCGGACTGAAAATCCGCGTGTCACTGGTTCGATTCCGGTCCTGGGCACTTGAACGAAATGAGCAAAGCGGCAAGGCGAAGTCCTTGCCGCTTTAACTATAAAAGCAGACATCCGAAAGGCGTAGCTTTTCGACAATGTCTGCTTTTATAGTTAAGCGAACAGAAGGCTTGCTTTGCTCATTTTACGAAAACGAACAGCGAGCGCAGCGAGCTTTATACAAAAATTTAAGCGGCAAGGCGAAGTCCTTGCCGCTTTTATAATATATATCGAAATGAATAATTCTTTTGTTAGGAAGCAAGTGGTAATTCTTCCTGATATAAAATATCACTCTGAGTCTTACCAAACATATACTCAATACGCTGGGTTATTTCATCTGCCAGTTTTTCTGCATCACCGTCAGTCGCATCTACTATAAATGAATAGTTTTCTGTATCGCCCCAGTGCTTATTTGTTGCCTTATAATAACTGGTTCTGATTCGTTCCATCTTACGCAGACGTTTTCTGGAGGTTGCTTCGCCAATATTATTTAATTCGGCATGAACTTTCGCACGGTATTCAAAATCGGCATCCACAAAAATCTTGATTGTTTTCTTTTCATTTAGAGCATAAGAGGCAAAACGATTGATCAAAATGCATGGCCCCCGGCTTGCCAGGGATCTGCAGGCATCCATCTGAGCCTGAACGAATGTACCCGTTGGTGGAAGGGTAATGTTTCGTTCTTCCTTAGCTAAGAAATCATATGCTGCTACAACGAATTTTTCATCATAACGAACAAACTGCTCTTCCGGAATGTTGCTGATTGCGGCAGCCTCCGTTAGGATCTCGGAATCATAACAAGGGATATGCAGATTCCTGGACAAAATAGCGGCGATCTCCGGAGCTTTGGAACACAGTGCACTGTCAATTGCTACGGCGTAATTTTTAGGATTTACTGTAGTTGGGTGATAAAACCGGATCGTCTTTCGTTTTGTTCCGATCATCAGACCAATACCGCAGCAAATGATTGAAACGGCAATTCCGGCAAACAGTGGATCCAGACCTCCTGGGAGCGTCCAGACTGTTCCAAAGAGGAGGACTGTAAGCGGGCTGGCAATTACGGAAATAAGCACACAGGTGTGATTGATCTTCCCTTTTGCCCAAAGGGCAAGGGTCATTGGCAGGAACACAACTGCTCCGCGCAGGCCCATTGACATGAAGCCGAAACTTAAAATCGTATCTCCAAAAGGACCGGAAGAAAGAAGAACACCCAGCGCCATAACCACGACGATGATAACCTTTGAAAGCGTCTGGTTGAGCCGGTCGTCTTTCATTTTATCGGTGTAGCGCGAAATGATGTCACGTCTTACGATTGTCGAGATACCCATTGCAAGACCCGCACCGGTTCCGACTACGGCGATGAATAAAGTTCCGAGGATCAGTCCGGCCAGGATTGGAGGCATATACATTTTGGTGAACATTACCAATGCATTTTTTGCAACGATGTCCGGGAAATTAGCCCTCATATACAAACCAACAAGGATGCCGGCGATGCCGATCGGCGGGATCATGAAGGCGGAGACCAATGCTCCTGTGCGGGCACCACGATCTGTTTTTCCTGACATGACAGCCTGCGCATATGTTTGTGTCGTTAATACCCCAAGAATAAGTGAGATTCCTGCACCAATATCTTTTCCTGCACCGCGCGCGATCAGGCTATAGAAGTGAACGCCGTCAGGATTAGCAATCCCGCTGATCATAGCTTTTACTCCGCCAAGACCTCCTGCAAGGTGCAGGACCATGATTCCGCATCCGACCATAGATACATAGATCAATACCAGCTTTAGGATGCCGACCATTCCGGCACCTTGCGTGCCGCCCAGGATCACATAGAGGGTCATGAATCCGGCTGTAATAAGCAGAGAAGGGAGCAGTCCTAAATTTGGAACAATGACATCAATGACTGCGGTCCCGGCTATCAGCTGCGCAATGACGTTAATGAATGTTCCGAGGGAACTCATGATGGATGCCGCCATTCCCGTTTTTGGTCCATATTCCTGGGTAATGATGCCGATCAATGTCATGCTGCCGGAGTTCCGCCATGCTTTGGAATAGACGAGTGCAACGAGCAGACACCCAATTCCGCCGCCTAAGGTAAACCACCATGCGGACATACCGTAATTATATGCCAACTGAGCAGTACCTACTGTGGAGGATCCGCCTACCAGTGTTCCCATGATGATCCCTGCAACGATAGGTGCACGATTGACTTTTCCGTAACTTTGCGGGCGGGTACCAGACCAGATAGCAAGACCTGCAATTCCCAGAATACTGATTCCCAACCCGATGATTTGTAAAACTGAAAGATCCATGAAATATTCCTCAACTAGCCATTTTCATTGCTTGTGCTTTAAGTGGAGCGCCAAGAAGCGTTTCGAGCAGATTAACGATGATTTCTGCAGCGTCACCGGCTTTGATGTCAGACACATTGACAGTAAGATCATAGTTGTCTGCATCGCCCCATTTTTCGTTATTTCCCTTATAGCATTTCTTGTATGCCCGGTCGACCTTCTTTAAGTCGCGGATTGCTGCGTTATCGGTCAGACCTTTCTGAACACCATACACTTTTGCTCTGTCTTCAAAATCACCATGAATAAAAACGCTGATATGTTTTTTCACTCCTTCGAGTGCAGCAGAAGCATGACGGTCAACAAGGATGCAAGGACCTTCTTCTGTCAGATCCCGGGAAGCTGCCTCTTGTGCTTTGATAAAATCACGTGCAGGCGGAATGCGAAGAGCAGATTCGTCTTTTGCAAGCAGATCATATGCTGCATTCACCGGACGACCATCATAGCGTGCCATTAATTCACTTGAGATCCCGCTGATTTCTGCAGCTTTGTTAAGGATCTCTTTGCCATAGCACGGGATCTCGAGAATATTGGACATTCTCTTTCCAATCCAGTCCCCGTTGCAGCCCGGTTCGCTGTCGATCGTGATGATCAGTTCGTTTTTGTTGAGTTTCATTTTTTAATCTCCTTTCATAGTGCAATACTCCAGAAACACAAAAAACCGGCATAACGCAGTAGACAATTTTGTCTCTAGCGTTATACCGGCTTTTCTTTCGGTTCTGCTGTTTTTGTGAAACAGCCCCGGTGAAAACGGTGTTATGCAGAGTATTAATTAATGCTTGTTAAAGTGATAAATTATTTTCGGCCATGTAGTCCCGATATTTATTGAACACCCCGCGGATTGCTGTTTCCAAGGCTTTTTTAGCATGTCCGTGATAGTAGGTATCAAACAATTCTATCAGGCCTTCAGGGCCATCGTTCAGGTTGTATCCGACAATGAGGTTCGTGACAAAATTTTTAGCCAACTCGGTAACCATGGATGTTTCCGCTTCAACAATGATCCCATTCCTGTTATCAAATAAAACAGCTAAAACTAAAATGTCATATACTGCTTCTGCCGTTGTGCTGGACGGCAGCTTTGCATAACTGGAGAGCAGAATCGTGTTTCTTTGATGTGCATCCGTCATGTCTTTAACTCCTGAGAAAATTAAAATTAAAAATCTCCTGAACGGATTTTTGAATGCTTTTGGCACCCCTTCCGTCAAAATCATTTTTTAATTTGTGTGTAACCATACTCCGATTCATAAAAATTGTCAACGGTTATTTGAAAATAAAATGAAATCAGAGCACTCGTTTACAAGTCAGAATAGTTTTAAAGATTGCAATTATCTGCGGTTTCAATTTTCCTTCCATACCAGTAAAGCATCGCAAACATAGCAAAGACAAAGACGACAGTTAGAGCAATATTGATCATCATTTGTTCGCGGAGCAGAAGGATCAGCCCGGCAAATACAATGCCGATCAGAACTGCCTGAAGACAAAGCCGTACGTATTTTCTGCATCTGGCTTTTGCATGTCTGTTGCCGAGTGCAAACAGGAAAACAAAGTACAAAAGAAAAGAACCGGATAGGAACAAAACCTTTGGAAGCAAACTGATTTCTTCCGCTCTCATGAATTCCAAACCGTTTGTGATATTGTTTAACGCGAAAATAATGAAAACATGCAGGAGCATATATCCCAAACCGTTTGTTTGTTTTTCACGGTCGATGATCAGGTCATAAAAAATGCCGTAACTGAGAAAGAGTCCCACAACGATCAGAAATGCCATAAGGGCAAAATAAGTGCTGCGGATAGAGAATGCTCCGTCAAAATAAGAGGCAATGACGATGATCATTTCACCGAAAGTAAATACGACATATAACATGGCACGTTCCGAAAGATGGTTGAAATCTACAAAGTATTTGCTGTTTCTTTGGCCAACCAGGAGAACGGCGGTCATTCCAAAAAGGATCGCAAAGAGGGAGAACCATGTCATGCCAGTCGTCTGGAAGAAAGGAATGTCACCAAGCACAATCGCAGCTTCCAGAAAAAGAATGATCGACATTCGAATGATCTGTTTCCGATTCTGTTCTACATCCCGGTAAATCCGCAGTTCGATCAGATACTGCACGCCAATGTTGATCAGGATCAATGCCCAGGCAATGTGGTACTGCGTATGGAATTCCTGCCAGTCCGTTCGTGTTCCCTCTGCGACAAAGTAAAGAAGAAACATGTTTATGAACAGGAAGATGTGATCGCGGATCCCATGCTTGCCGTAGATGTTGATGTAGTAAGTGGTGAAATTCCAGATCTGGATCACTGCAAGTGTCGTCATTATATATGACAGAAAAGCAGCCGATGAAATAAACCCGTTTTCAAAGTTATGCAGCAGCAAGTTGTTGCGGCCGACGATATATACAAAGATCAGATCGTAGATCAGTTCTACGTATTCTACTTTTTTCTCTTTTGGCCGAAGGATGTCGTTGATCATGTTGGTATTCTCGCATTCTGGTTTGGAAATTGTTTTTTATATCATAGCACAACAAAAAGAAAAACCGGCATCTTTTGATGATGCCGGTTTTTTTATTATTTCTGTTTTTATGAGATTAGAATAATTCTTTGCTCATGCGGTCAATCTCTGCGCTGACTGCCTCGTAAACGCCTGGGAAGGAACTTCCTGGAAGTCCGGAGGTAAGGCAAGGAATGAAGGAAGGTCCTTTGCACTTTCTGCATGCACGCTCAACTTCTTCCACGACAGTTTCCTGCTTCCAGTCCGGAAGGTCAAGAAGACGAGTCTCGATCTCACCCATGAAGGTGATCTTTCCTGCAAAGCCTTTTTCGTTGATCAGTTCAGGCAGATTGTTCTGCGGGAAGCATCCCTGCCAGATATCAATGCCCATATCAACCATCTCAGGAACCAGGTTTGCGCTATAGGAATCATTGTGATGAACGATCAGTTCGCAGCCCAGCTCTTTCCAGCGGCCATAGATTTTTTTGTAAGCCGGCACCAGGAATTCATCAAACATTTCCGGAGAAAGGAAAGAGTTCTTTGCGCTTCCCCAGTCATCATGATGCAGAAGAGCTTTAATTGCAGGCACTCTTGTCATGATATTTTCAGCATATTCAAGTTCAACTTCTGTAATGAAATCGATCAGTGCGTGCATTTCTTCCGGTTCTTCATACATGCCGATCATGGTATTTTCCATACCCATCATTGCGTGAAGTCTTTCGAAAACGCCCTGTGGTGCTAATGCGCAGGCATACTGGTTTTCAAAATCAGTTTTTCCTGCCCAGCCATTCAGCATACCCCAGAATCCAGGGTCTTCCGGAACGAATGGTTTATGAGTCAGTTTGTCTCTCCACTCTGTAACATCCTCCATCAGCTTATGCTCTTTATCATGTACCGGAAATGCGCCCATCTGGTCTTCCGGGAAGCGCCAGAAAACGCCGTACTGATCATAGCCTTCATTGCCAGGAACGATCGGATAATCACCCATGTAGTAGTTGGTTGCCATAACGATGTTTAAGAACTCCCACTGGTTTACAAAGCGATCCGGATGTCCGTCAGCCTTCATAGTTTCTCTTAAGTTTTCAAGAACGGTTAACATGTTTTACTCCTCCATAAGTCTTTTGTATAAAAACGGTTTTAATTGCTTCAATCTGTTGTCATTATACTTTCCTTTATTTTCAATGGAAAGACGCATCCTGTTGATATTTTATTTCTGTTATGCTACAGTTTGTAGCGTAGAGAGGAGCGGGCATGAACGTCACATCTGAGATTTTATTTTTCCTATATTCTGATAAATATCCATTGATACAGGAACATACGGGTCTTTTGAATCAGTCGGTCACATCGATCAGGCGCCTGGTTCCGGGAGAAGAGCCTGATAAAGAGGCATTGTATATCCTGACGGTAGATGAACTGAAACCGATTGAAGATGATGAACGGTATCGACATCTTCTTTTTGTAGCACCAAAAGGAAAACTTCCGCCAAAAAAATCGCTGCAGAAACTAAAGAATAAAAACTATGCTGTAACAGATGCTTTTTATACAACCTACGAACTGCAAAATGTTCTGCTTTCGATCTTTCATGATCTTCTGCGGCAGGAAAATGAACTTCTTCTGGCGGCAATGGATCCGGCTCGTGCAGAGGAGGTTTTTGCATTTGGAACAAAATGGTTCCCTTGGGAATATTCCATTGTGGATATTGATATGCGTCTTGTTTACCGTACGGATAATCTGCACATAGTCATGGGTGGAGAGAAAGTAGACCGGATTCCGGCGGAGAGTATCGAAAGCCTGATCTTAAGCAAAGAGTTTCATGATGCTGCAAAAAAAGAAGATGTCTTTTATCAATCCATGACATTTAATGAGCTGACCGCCATGGCCAGAAATATTCTGGCAGACCATCAGTATGCAGGCCGTGTTGTCATGTTCCTGGAAGAGCCAAAGAAGAAGGCGCCGGCAGGAGCAGAAGAATTGTTTGCGTTTTACACTGACTGCATAATGGAGGCACTGCGGCGAAGCGGCAGGCTTTCCACAAGACCACAGAACGATCCGCTCAGGGGACTTTGCCGTTCTCTTTTGAATCACGAAAGCATTCCGGATCATGGGATCAGAGAAGTATTACGACAGGCAGGCTGGGAACAAGATCATTTTTATACGGTGATCGATTTCCGTTTTCTTCCGGATTCTGTCTGGCAGACGCAGCTGGAAACAACGCTCCCATATCTGGCTGATGAATTGGAAAACGAATGGCCATACTCTTGTGCGGTAAATACGGGCCGTGAGATTTTGTTTGTTCTCAATCTTTCTTTGATGGAAACCGGACCGAATCTTTCCGGGCTGCATCAGCAGTTTGCCTACTTCGTCAGAGATCATATTTGTCTTGCCGGCATCAGCCCGGTATTTCGTGATTTTGCCAAAATGGCTGATGCTAAGGCTTGCGCGGAAGCTGCTTTGAAGATTGGACAGGAAAAGAATCCATACGTATGGTATTATCTGTTTGATGAATACCGTTTTGACTTTATGAAAGAAACGCTGACAAATGCACTGTCTCCGGATTTTCTTTCGCATCCGGCAAAAGAAATGCTGGATGATTATGACAGGGAACATCACACGGAACTTTCCAAAACACTGCAGGCATATCTGGATCATGACAGAAATATGACAACAGCGGCCGATGCCATCTTTGTGCACCGTACAACGTTTTGCAGACGGATGGATCATATCCGGAAAATGACAGGAATTGACCTGGAAGATGCGGATACATTAATCTTGCTGGAACTGTCTTATCGTATGTGATACAGAACATAATGGCAGCACCACTGAATGATAATCACAACTGATATAAAGGATAAAGGGGAGAAAGGACAATGAATAAACAGCAAATAGATCAATATCTCGAGCGGATTGGTTTTTCCGGGCCGATCAATCATGACGGGGAGACTCTGGACCGGCTGATCTGGGCACATATTTCCACGGTTCCTTTTGAAAGCCTGGATCTTCATGAATACGGGATCGTACCATCTTTGAATGTGGATGATCTATTCGAGAAATTTGTCATTAAAAGGCGCGGAGGTTACTGCTTTGAGCAGAACACTCTTTTTTGCCAGCTTTTGAATGATCTGGGATTTCCGACCTATGGTACAGTCGTCCGTCTGCTCAGGCCTGGCGCACCGCTGTTTCCATATTCGCACAAAGGCTTAGTGGCAGAAGCGGAAGGGAAAAAGTGGTATTGCGATGTAGGATTTGGAGGACCGGGCCCAAAGGGCGTAGTGGAGATCCGCAATGGAGAACAGGTTGTTGGCGGCGTGACCTTTCGCGGAACGATTCGTTCTGATGATTTCCTGATTGAACGGAAAACGGATGACGGATGGGTCGAAACGATGTATTTTGCACCTAGGCCAATTGAACCGGTCGACTTTGAACCGCTTAATTTCTATTGTGCACTTCAGCCAAATTCCGGGTTCCGGCTTAACCGTATCGTGAATCTGACGCTCCCGAACGGCAGCAAAGCTTTGAGTGACAAGCACTTTACGCTGCGAAAGGGGAATATGGTCATTGAGAAAAATGTGGAGACGCCGGAAGAACTGGAAGATCTATTACGTGAAGAATTTGGAATAGATATACACATCCCTCGCGGGAAAAAATTCTGAGTCTATTGTTTAGAGGGAAATGAGAGAAATGAAAATGAGAAAAAGAATCATAGCGTCTGTTGTATCTGCATTGGTCCTGCTGCTGATGTTTGCAGGGACCGCGAAAGCTGCTTTTCAGTATGAGCATGATCCGATGCAGAATCCGGATGCGGCAGCAGATATTATTGTGAACCCGGACGCTGTTTATGGGTATTCTCCAAACCCGGATTCTGGAAGCTTGCAGGATTTTGCCCCCTATGACTGGTCGGACCAGGAACTTGTGGCAACTGCAAAGAAAGAACGGGAAGATTATCATGCCAGCATACAGGAATTGTATGATAAACTGCATGAGATGCAGGCAGCTGGATATGAGGTTGAGGAGATCGCTCGGGTCATTTCCACGCGCAGGAATGAGATCCGCCTGGAAGCATATAAAGACAATCCGGAAGGACTGGAAACTGTCAAAAAGAGAAATCTGGAAAAATACGGAAACGAAATGGGACCGACGCCGGAGTATTTGTTTGAACAATATGGATCCTGGGAGACTGTAATTAAAAAAGCCTTCAGCAGCAATCCGGGAATGGATGCCTGCCTGGGCTTATATGACGAGATGTATGATACCTATTTGATCCCGGACGAAGCGGAAGAAGAAACGGAAGAAGAAACGATTCCTGCTCCGGCTGAAGAAGAGACGGTTCCGGTAGAAAATGATATTCCAAAGACAGGTGATAACAACGAGCCGGCAGCTGCACTGGTACTGCTTGTTCTTTCTGCCTCCATTCTGGGTACGGGGTTGTTCTTTGGAAAAAAGATAACAAAAGAGTGACAAAAGGATATCCTTTTGTCACCCGATATTGGCTTTCATGATGTCGTTCGCATCCGGCATCCTCTTTTTCAAAGTCACCGGCATGCGGGTCTGCTCATCAATAAAACAATGACTTGTAAACCCTTCTGCGATGAGAGCTTTGTCGGAGCCGCGATAGATCTGATATTCATATTTCATCCGCGCGCCGTTAAACTCGGTCATATGAACATCTACGCAAAGCTCATCACCGTATTTCAGCGTCTGATGATACCTGACATAAGCATCTACCTGAGGGATCAGGATACCGGCATCCTCTATCTTTGTATAGGGGATGCCGATTTTTTCCATAAAGAACAGACGGGCTTCTTCAAAGATCCTCAGATAGTTTGAGTTATGGACAATTGCCATCTTATCGGTTTCGTAATAAAAAACTTGTCTGCAGTAACGTTCCATTTTGATCCTCTATTTCATAGCCAGCTTCAGAAGGCCGTTCTCCATATCCGTCATTGCCATTTCCTTTACCAGATAATGCTGTAGTTTTCCGGTTGCGGTCATCGGCAGTTCTTTTACAAAACGATAATAACGTGGTCTTTTATAACCTGAAAGCAGATCAGATGTATTGCAGTGTTCGACCAGATCTCCAACTGTCAGAGAATCATCTTCCGGAACGATATAAGCTACGACAGCTTCTCCACGGACAGCATCCGGAATACCGGTAACAGCGGAAGCCACCACCTTCGGATGTGTATTGATCGCTTCTTCGATGATCGGCGGATAAATATTTTCGCCGCCGGAAATGATCATGTCGTCTTTTCTTCCGGAAATCGTAATGAAGTGGTTTTTGTCCCAGGTCGCCAGGTCTCCGGTGTACATCCAGCCTTTATAAAACTTATTTGCTTCTTCCTCCGGATTGTTGAAGTAGCAGTAAGAAGACTTCGGTGTGCGGATGATGACCTCGCCGGTCTCGCTTTCATCCGTAGCAGCAAGATCGTCCGGTTCGCTCTTTTTCCCTTCCACGTATTTGACAACACGTACATCATCGTCTGTGCAGGACTTTCCAGCAGTACCTGCCATTTCCGGAAGATCATATGGGCGCAGGAAGGTATTCCAGAAGGTTTCCGTTGTACCATATCCATTGAACAGATTTGGAGACAATACTTCGTGTACTTTTAAGCAGTCCGCACGTTCAAATGGCGCCCCCATCGTGATGATGCCGCGCAGGCTGGACAGATCTGCTTTATATTTTTCCTGATGACGTACAAGCATCTTGATGATGGAAGGAACACCGATCAGGAATGTGATCTTATATTTTTCCACATATTTCAGAGCAAGAAGACTCTGGAAAGCTTTCATGATAACGACTGTGGCGCCAGCGTAAAGAGTCGGGCACGGACCGCCGGAGTGAATGCCGCCGCGGTGGAACCAAGGTGTCGTGTTGATGGTGCTGTCGGTCGGATTCATCGGGAAATGCATCATTACATCATGTGCACTCATAACCTCATTGGCGTTGTACAGAGGAACACCCTTTGGCTTTCCTGTCGTGCCGGAAGTATAAAGACGCATTACTTCGTCATACATATTCGGGACATAGTTTGTAATCGGCTCGCTTTCCGGATAGCCGTTCAGGAAATCAGCAAACCGCTGATGACCTTCCGGCAGATCACCATCACCAACCATCAGAACCAGCTGCGGCATTTCCTCTGCTGCCTGCAGTGCTTTGACAGCGATATCCTTGTTGGCGCCATCGTAAACATAAACCTTTGGACGGCTGAGGTTCAGACAGACGGTGGTCTCACCTGGCGAAAAATTGTAGTTGGCAGGGCTGTTAACAGCTCCCAGCTTCTGCGGAGCCAGATAGCAGTACAGGTATTCCAGACTGTTTGGAAGCTGGTATAAAATAACATCTTTATAACCGATCCCCTGATCATTCAGGGCATTGGCAAACTGGTTGACTATTTTATTCAGCTCGGAATAGGACAGTATGGTTTCAGACAGCGGATCGATGACAGCTGTTTTATCAGCAAAACGGCGGACGTTTCTCATAAACCCTTTGATGTAAGTCATGTCCTCTTCAAACACTTCCTGGAACATAGACTTTTTGGTTTTAGAAACATGGCCGGTCAGCTCATCCAGAGAAATGCCCAGCACATCTGCCATTTTTTCCGCATAAGAAATGGTTGGCTCGGAATTAGTACTGCAGTACTTTTTGATCATGTTATATGTAATGCCGGTTTCATTGGCGAGGGTGGTGATAGACATACCATGCTCGTTAAGAATCTTTGTTAATCGTTCTCCGAAATTCATAAAGAACCTCCTCATCGTATTTTATACTATTGTTCAGGTTCGTTAAGCATAAATGATTGCACTATATTTGTAAACAGAAAAATAGTTCAGCAAAATGCTGAACTATAGTTCACTTTCTGCATTGTTAATTGCACCGTTTAAGTCAAAATGAATGTCTCGGTCAGATCAGTTTTTTCGATTTTTCAAACGCTGCCTGAAGTGCGGCAACAGCGGCATCGTGGAATCCGGCCTCTTCTAATACTTTAACACCTTCAATCGTTGTGCCTCCCGGTGAGCAGACATTCTGCTTCAGCTCTTCCGGATCTTTATCAGATTGCAGAGCCAGTTCTGCAGCGCCGGCCATTGTCAGTTTGGCGTACAGAAGGGCTTTTTCGCGAGAAACACCAAGCGCAACGGCACCGTCTGCTAATGCGTCGATGAACATGTACATGTAAGCCGGTCCGCATCCGGTAAGGGTGCCGCCCGTCTCGATCATTTTTTCTTCTACTTCATCCAGCACACCGGCAGGTGCCAGATCAGCAAGGACCTGCTCCAATACTTCTTTCTGCACTTCAACAGAGGTATGATACATGATCACACCTTTGCCAACAGCGACCGGAGTATTTGGAAGGATGCGGATGACCGGGAGGGAATCATCGCCAGCCAGTTCTTTGACGCGGGCGATGGAAACACCTGCCATCATAGAGATCAGAGTCGGGCGTTTTTTCTTGATCCTTGCCTGCAGCGGTTTTAACACTTCTTCTGCCATCTGCGGTTTAACGCCTAAGAAGACTGTTTCGCACTGGCCGATCACATATTCATTGTTTCCGCAGGCAACACCTAACTCAGCAGCCAGGTTTGCTGCTTTTTTTTCATCCGCGTCTGCAAGCAGGATATTTTTGGTAGAGTTCGCCATTGCTTTTGCGATAGCGCCGCCCATATTTCCGCAGCCGATAAATCCGTATCTCATGATTGCCTCCATTCCAACTGCCACTTCTCGTGGCTTCGTTTTGTTTATTGCAGGTTACCGGATATGTCCGTTACCGGTAATGACATATTTATAAGTATTCATCTCCCGCAGACCCATCGGTCCTCTTGCATGGAGTTTTTGCGTGGAGATGCCGATCTCGCATCCCAGGCCAAATTCACCGCCGTCAGTAAACCGTGTGGAAGCGTTGACGTAAACAGCAGCGCTGTCCACAAATCGCGTGAAGATTTCTGCAGCGGCAGCATTTTCTGTTACGATGGCATCGCTGTGACCGGTAGAGTGGATGCGGATATGTTCCACGGCCTCCTCTACGGAGCTGACACATTTCACTGCCAGGATATAATCCAGAAATTCTGTGTCAAAATCCTGCTCTTTGGCAGGAGTGCCTGGGATAAACTGTGCAGCCAGGTCATCTAACCGCAGTTCCACAGGAACCAGCCCGCTTTCCTTACGCTCATCTACCAGCACTTTTTTCAGTCTTGGCAGAAGTTCACCTGCCACTTCTTTATGCACCAGCAGGACTTCTTCTGCATTGCAGACACTCGGACGGCTGGTCTTGGCATTGTTGATGATCTTCACAGCTTTTTCTATATCTGCGTCTTTATCCACATAGACATGACAGATTCCGGTACCGGTCTCGATGCACGGAACTGTTGCGTTAGTGACACAGGCACGGATCAGCCCGGCACCGCCGCGCGGGATCAGAAGGTCCACATACTCCGGCGATGTCATCAGTTCATTCGCGCTTTCACGGGAAGTATCTTCTACCAGGTTGATGGCTGCCTCGTTGACGCCCGCTTTTTCCAGGCCTTCTTTCATAGCCTGAATGATTGCTGCAGCGCTCTGATGCGCTTCTTTACCGCACCGGAGAACGCAGACATTTCCGCTCTTTAATGTAAGTGCCGCGGCATCTGCAGTCACGTTTGGACGGCTTTCGTAAATGATCGCGATCACGCCGATCGGAACAGAGATCTTTTTGATATCCAGTCCTTCCTGCGGCATGGTCTCTTCCATGACACGTCCGACCGGATCGGGCAGAGCAACGACATCACGGATTCCATCTGCCATAGAGGCGATCCTTGCTTCGTTTAGCAGCAGCCGGTCCAGCATGACATCTGATATGGTGCCTTTGGCAGCATCCATATCTTTCTGGTTTGCGGCAAGGATATCTTCCGTATGGACAAGCAGAGCATCCGCCATTTCCAACAGGGCGGCATTTTTTACCTCTGTACCAAGAGCGGCAACCTCACCTGCGATCCGTTTTGCATTCTGCAGCATTGCTTTTGTTTCCATGACTTATCCTTTCAGAGCGTGGTTTTATTTTTTAGGGCAAAATTTTGTTCCGACTTTTTTGCCATCAATAATGTCATATAAATTTTCCGGGACGGAGCCGTTTGCGATGACCATTGTGCAGCCGCAGTCCATGCAGATCTTCGCAGCATTCAGTTTGGTGACCATCCCTCCCGTGCCAAGTTCGGAACCTTTTCCACTGGCAAGGGAGAGGATATCGTCATTGATCTCATCAACCATTTCGATCAGCTTCGCATTGGCATCTTTCCGCGGATCTGCAGTATATAATCCGTCAATATCGGAAAGGAGGATCAGAAGATCCGCGTTGATAAAGCGTGAAACCAGTGCAGCCAGCGTATCGTTATCACCGATCACGATCTCGTCTGTTGCAACCGTATCATTTTCATTAATGATCGGAAGAGCACCGTAATCGAGCAGTTTATAGATGGTATTGGAAAAATTATCGCGGTAGCGCTCATTTTCCAGATCATCTCCGGTGATCAGAATCTGCGCGACGGTGTGGTGGTATTCATCAAAAAGCTTATCGTAAATATACATCAGCTCACACTGCCCGACTGCAGCAACAGCCTGCTTGGAAGGGATGTCATCCGGCCTTGCGTGCAGGCCGAGTTTTCCAACGCCCATGCCAATGGCGCCGGACGAAACCAGGATGATCTCGTGTCCTGCATTTTTGATATCGCTCATGACTTTGCAAAGCAGTTCCACGCGGCGGATATTCAGATTGCCGGTCTCGTGTGTCAGGGTGCTTGTCCCTAATTTGATTACAATCCTCATTTGTTTTTCTCTCCGGTTTTTACTGATTGTTCAGCGATTATACACTGATTCGCTTTCTTTCGCAATGTGCCGTGCTAAATTGAGAAAGTAATTTTACAGATGAGCAGAATGCTGCGTTGAACGTAAGAATTTGCCCTGATAACAGAAAGCATGCTACAATTAATCCAGATCCGCTTTTTTATACAGAGGAATGGGGGACAAGTATGAAAACATTTCAGGATATTATTCAGTTATGCGAAGAAGAAGAGATCGAGATCATCGATTTTAAGATGACAGACATAGAAGGCAGATGGAGACATTTATCAATTCCGGCAAAACGTTTTACAGAAGATATCATGGTTCATGGCATTGGCTTTGACGGTTCCAATTACGGCTATGCTCCGGTTGAGAACAGCGATATGGTTTTTATTCCGGATCTGGATACAGCAGTCGTAGACTGCTACAGTGAGGTGCCGACCCTTTCCATGAATGGAGATGTCATGGTCATCGGAACGGAGAATAAGCCGTTTGATCAGTATCCTCGTAATGTGGCACGCCGCGCAGAGGCCTATATGCGCGAAACCGGGATCGCAGACGAAATGATGATCGGACCGGAATATGAGTATTATGTTTTTGACGATGTGCAGTTCAAAAACCGGCAGGAAGCAGCCGGCTTTCAGATTACATCGGAAGCAGTTGGCTGGGATGAGGACGGCTTTAATAACAGTGGCTACATGAACGGTCTGCAGGATGGCTATCATATTGCACTGCCACGCGATACCGGCAGTGATCTTAGAAGCCGCACGATCCTGGTCCTTGGCGACTGGGGCGTGGAAGTAAAATATCATCACCATGAAGTCGGCGGCGCCGGACAGATGGA
This sequence comes from Lachnospiraceae bacterium, assembly GCA_017536965.1. Taxonomy (GTDB): domain Bacteria; phylum Bacillota; class Clostridia; order Lachnospirales; family Lachnospiraceae; genus RGIG5612. Next base: position 16,437 of record JAFWCK010000092.1, read on the forward strand.
GATAGAAGTGGAGCTTGGCGGGATGATGAAGATGGCGGATGCCACCATGATCGCTAAGTATGTGATCAAAAATGAAGCGTTTGCAGAAGGACGGACGGCAACCTTTATGCCTAAGCCGGTTGCAGGTATGGCAGGCAGCGGCATGCATGTACATATGATGCTGGTCAAAGATGGACAGCCTCTTTTCTATGATGAAAACGGATACGGACATCTGAGCGAGACGGCTATGTATTTTATCGGAGGCCTGCTGGCGCATGCACCATCCCTTTGCGCCATTACCAATCCGACAACTAATTCTTACAAGCGTTTGATCCCGGGATTTGAAGCACCGGTTACGATCGGCTATGCCATGGCAAACCGCAGCGCGGTCGTCCGGATCCCTGCTTATGCCAAAGATCCGATGCATAAACGATTTGAGCTGCGCAATCCGGATGCAACCTGCAATCCGTACTATGCATTTGCGGCAATCCTGATGGCAGGTTTGGATGGTATTGAGAAAAAGATCGATCCGCATGCGCAGGGCTGGGGCCCGTTTGACTGCAACCTGTACGATCTGCCGGAAGAAGAGAAAGCAAAACTCGGCGGCCTGCCAACCTCTTTGACAGAGGCAGCCAAGGCACTGGAAAAAGACCATGATTATCTGACGAAGGGCGGAGTCTTCCCGCAGCGACTGATCGATCTGATAGTTGCCGACGATAAAAAGGAAGATGCAGAACTTGCAAAATATCCGCATCCAATGGAATTTGCAATGTATTATGATCTGTAGACAGCCGCTTGCATTTTGTGAGTGATTGTGTATAATAAGCAAGCTGTGCAAAGCACAGCGCATGGGCGTGTAGCTCAGGTGGTAGAGCACTTGACTTTTAATCAAGTTGTCCGGGGTTCGAATCCCCGCACGCTCATCTTTCCGAAAAACGGATTTCCCTGTGAAACAGGGGAATCCGTTTTTGTTTACCGACCTAAATTAAAAAAGGACAATAATTTGCGTTTTTGTACCTCTCATAGGTGCTGGTGATAACTAAGAAGAAGAGCCGGCTTTTCTGAGGGTTTTGAAGAATGGCTTAAAATCAAAGTTTTTTGATGTTCCAGGAGGAAAACGCTTCTGACGGGATGCCGTCCGCAGCATTTTTCGGTGGAAAAAGAGGTACAAAAACGCAAATTTCTGGACATTTTTTGAAAAATGACCACCTAAATAATGCAAAAATGTGCAGAGGATGCGATATGAAAACTGATTGAACATGAAAAAAAAATAAATTATAATTTTTCTGTTGTCATGCAGAATTACTTGTTGGCAGCAGGTGGCAGCAAATAAAAGAAATGAGGGCAATGCAAATGATTAAAGTAGGAATTGTTGGCTACGGAAACATCGGACGCGGCGTGGAAGTCAATATTCAGGAAAATCCGGATATGGAACTGGTCGCCATCTTCACAAGAAGAGATCCGGCAACGTTGAAAACAAAAGGCACCTGTCCGGTTCTGCCGGTAGAAGAAGCAAAGGACTGGGTCGGAAAGATTGACCTTATGTTTGTGGCGGGCGGAAGCGCAACAGACCTTCCGGAGCAGACTCCAAAATATGCAAAGATGTTCAACGTGATCGATACATTTGATACACACGCTAATATTCCGGAGCACTTTGCCAACGTTGACAAAGCAGCGAAAGAAGGCGGCAACATTGCCATCATCTCCTGCGGCTGGGATCCGGGCATGTTCTCATTGGCAAGAATGTATGCCAATGCAATCCTTCCAAATGGAAATGATTATACATTCTGGGGAAAGGGTGTCAGCCAGGGACATTCCGATGCGATCCGCAGAGTAGAAGGCGTAGCCGATGCTCGTCAGTATACGATCCCTGTGGATGATGCTATCGCAAGAGTGCGTGCCGGAGAAAATCCGGAACTGACCACCCGCCAGAAACATACTCGTGAGTGCTTTGTCGTTCTGAAAGAAGGCGCTGATCCGAAACAGGTAGAGCATGATATTGTTACGATGCCGAACTACTTCTCGGATTACGATACAACTGTTCACTTTATCAGCCAGGAAGAATTGGACCGTGATCACAGCGGCATTCCGCATGGCGGATTTGTATTCCGTACCGGAACGACCGGAGCAGATCATGAGAATAAGCATGTGATCGAGTACAGCCTGAAACTGGATTCCAATCCGGAGTTTACAACTAGCGTGCTGATGGCATTTGCAAGGGCAGCTGTCCGTATGAAAGAAGCCGGCGAGGTAGGATGTAAGACCGTGTTTGATATCGCACCGAAATATCTCCTTGCGATGGATGAAGGCGAGATGCGTGCACACTTACTGTAAGTATTCAAGATAAATGCGCACGCGGAAAATGCGTGCGCATTTTTTATGTCATATGAGACCGGAGATCTTAGCACCGGCAGGGACACCAGCTGCGCTTTTAGCAGCTATCCGGGCAGGAGCAGATGCCATCTATCTTGGGGGCAGCCTCTTTTCTGCCAGAGCCTTTGCCGGAAACTTTAATCAGGAAGAATTACTTAAGGCAATCGAAGACTGCCATCTTTTTGATGTTAAACTTTATATGACGGTCAATACTCTGATGAAAGAAAAAGAGATGTCCGGACTGGTTTCTTATATGAAGCCATTTTATCAGGCGGGACTTGACGGGGTGATCGTGCAGGATGTCGGATGTGCAAAAGTACTGCAGGAAGCATTTCCGGATCTTGCCCTGCATGCAAGTACGCAGATGAGTATATCTTCTGCATATGGAGCAGCTCTTCTGAAAGCACAGGGATTCAAACGGGTTGTTCCGGCAAGAGAACTTTCCCTTGCAGAGATCAAAGAAATAAAGGAAAAAAGTGGAATTGAAATAGAGACATTTGTGCATGGGGCCATGTGCTTTTCCTATTCCGGGAAGTGTCTGCTGAGCAGCTTTGCAGGCGGAAGAAGCGGCAACCGGGGACGGTGTGCACAGCCATGCAGAAAAAGCTATGACATGTTGGATGTCGGTGCGCAGGAATATGCCATGAGCATGAAGGATATGTGTACCCTGCGGATCCTGCCGGATCTGATCGAAGCGGGGATCGATTCTTTTAAGATCGAAGGTCGGATGAAAAACCCGGTTTATGTGGCATCGACGGTTAATGCCTATAAAAAGGCCAGAGATTATTATCTGGAATCAGTGGCAGGCGGAACTTTCGACCATAAGAAGTATGAGGATTTTATCCGCCCTCTGGAAAAAGAACTGGCGGATATCTATAACCGCGGTGGTTTTTCCGAAGGCTATTATTATACGGAAAAAGGACCGGAGATGATGGCGAATGAACGGCCGAACCATACGGGTGTCCTGATCGGAAAAGTAGAAAGAATCGTCCCTCCGGAATTATTCATTCGGTTAGCAGAAGAGGTATATGCTCAGGACGTGCTGGAAATCAGGCCGGCCGGGGTAGAGCTGACCAGTGCCGGAAGCGGAAAGAAAGGTTCGCTTCTGTCCATAAAAGGAAAAGAATTCCGCTTGATCCAAAAAGGACAGGAAGTCTTTCGAACTCGTAATAATCAGTTGATCAGCCGGATCCAGAAAGAGGTCATTGATCCGGAAAAACAGATTCCGGTACAGAGCGTGATCATTGCAAAAGCAGGAGAACCTCTGGCAATCACTCTGCAGGGAGAAGTCAGCGTGACGGTTAAAGGTGCTGCTGTGGAGAAAGCTAAAAAACAGCCAACCGGCAAAGCAGATCTTCTGGAAAAAATACAGAAGACTGGCAGCAGTGAGATCTGCTTTGAAACAATCCGCATAGAAATGGATCAGGATATTTTTGTTCCAATGAGTGCCTTCAATCAGCTGCGCCGTGAGGCCATGGAGCAGTATCGTGCAGCACTGGTGAAGCGCTTCGAAAGGGACGTATAAAATGGAAATCTGGGTCAGAGTAAAAACAGAAGAACAGCTGCAAGCAGTTTTGGAAAGTCAGGTACATCCAAAGCGCCTGATCCTGGATGCTGCCCTTTTTTCAGCAGCGCCTGACTGCGTGCAGATGATCAACCGGCAGGCGGCAGAAACAAAGGTTTATCTGCAGCTACCGGATGTTCTGCGCCAGAACCGGAAAGGAAAGATTGAAAAACTGCTTGAGCAGGCCAATGACTGCGCAGGACTTGTGATCAAAAACTTAGATGAACTGGGTCTTGTTCTGGAAAAGCGCATGCAGGAGCAATTGGAGATCATAGGGGACGCATTTCTTTATGCCTATAATAATGATGCACTCCGTTTCTACCGGGAACTGATCCCTGCAATGAAGTTTATATACAGCGATGAACTGACCGATAAAGAGGCCAGGGATCTGACTGGAGATAAAAATGCTTTTCTGTATAAAGTTTATGGTTATCAGGAAGTGATGATCACGGCGCAGTGTTTCTTTAAGAATAACGGGAACTGCTTGCGGTCAAAACAAGCGGGCAGTGGAATGGAACAAAGCGGCAGGATGACACTGCGTGATGAAACGAAAAACAATCTGTATGCGGAAAGCTTCTGTGACCTCTGCCATACGGTGATTTACAACGGCGTTCCGACCAGTATGCTGGACAAAATAAAAGAGGAATATGAAAACCTGCTTTATGATTTCACAATGGAAGATGCAGAGACGGTAAAGGAGATCCTGGAGACAAAGCAGTGCAGTACCTATACACGGGGACATCATCTTACCCCGATTGATTGACGCAGCATATGATCATTACAACGGACAGCCAGAAACATACATACAGTTCTTATCATATTGCCAAAGCATTTTTTCCAAATGAGGAGATTGAAACACGGATCGAGGAAAACGGAGAAGACCCGCGTTCTCTTTATCTGCGCCTGCGGAAGGAAACCGGGCGCGATCTCCCATGGGGCATGCTGACCGGTGTTCGCCCGACCAAACTGGCAATGGGAAAAGTGAAAGAGCAGATGCCGCTCGAAGAATTTGAACATTGGTTTTATGAAAATCGCTTTGTCAGCAGAGAAAAAGCAGATCTGGCTTATGAGATTGCAGCAAAAGAAGAAGAACTCATAAAACGGGCAGGCATCACGACAGGGGAAGACAGCTTTTCCCTGTATGTGAACATTCCGTTCTGCCCGACCATTTGCACCTACTGTTCCTTCCCTTCCGGGGCGATAGCAGATTACGCCGATGTCATGGAGGAATACCTGTCCTGCCTGTTTCAGGAACTGGCAGCAGTCAGCGAAATTTGTGAGAAGAAAAAACTAACTTCCATTTATATAGGAGGCGGCACACCGACAACCCTGACGCCATCGCAGTTGGAAAGACTCTTATCCGAGATTCAGAAACGATTCTGCACGGATGGTGTGGAGTTTACGCTGGAAGCCGGCCGGCCGGATACGATCACAAAAGAAAAACTGCAGATCGCAAAAGCGCATGGAATCTCCCGCATTTCCATCAACCCGCAGTCCATGCAGCAGAAAACGCTGGATGTCATCGGCCGCAGACACAGTCCGCAGCAGATCCAGGAAGCATTTGCGCTGGCGCGTGAAGAAGGGTTCGATAATATCAACATGGACGTGATCATGGGACTGCCGGGGGAAGATCTGGAAGACGTAAAAGATACACTGCAGAAGATCGGAAGGATGAGACCGGACAGTTTGACGGTACACTCCCTCAGCATCAAGCGTACCAGCCAGATCTTTTCACAGACTACCGATGCGCAGACGGTAGAGCAGATGCTGGAAAAAGCAGCCGTATTTGCTCGCAATGAAGGAATGGAACCGTATTATCTGTATCGGCAGAAAGGGATCGCCGGCAATTTTGAAAATACCGGATGGGCTGTGCCTGGCAAAGAGTGTCTGTATAACATTCTTATAATGGAAGAGATTCAGAGTATCCTTGCAGTGGGTGCGGGGGCATCCACAAAACGGCTGCAGCAGACAGATGTGCTGCAGATCAAACGGAGCCATAATGTGAGCAATATCAAAGAGTATCTGAGCCGGATCGATGAAATGATCGAGCGAAAAATGATTCTCTTTTCATAAATTTCATTTTTCTACTTGAAAAATGAAAAAAGTTCGTATATTATGTAGTTCGATTCTGCGGATGTGGCGGAATTGGCAGACGCGCATGGTTCAGGTCCATGTGAGGTAACACTCATGCAGGTTCAAGTCCTGTCATCCGCATCCTTGAAAAAGAACTCGCAAGAGTTCTTTTTTTCTTTAGAGTTTCACCCTTGTAAAAAACAAATTGACAAGCAGAGAACCCTATACTAAAATAACAAAGCTTTTCAAGTTCTGTCCGCATACTTGAAAAGAGATGAGCGAAGAAGCTTTCACCACTCTCTCGAAGGCCTTCGCGAACAGTAACCGCAAATGTGGAGGAAAAAATGGCTAATATCAAATCAGCAAAGAAAAGAATTCTTGTCAACCAGAAGAGAGCAGACAGAAACAAAGCAATCAGATCAAAGACGAAAACTGCTATCAAAAAAGTATATGCAGCGATCGAAGCAAATGATAAGGCGGCAGCAGCTGAAGCTCTCAGACTGGCTACTGTTGAATTAGACAAGGCAGAGACCAAGGGCGTATATCATAAGAACATGACTGCCCGCAAGGTTTCAAGAATGGCAAAAGCTGTCAACAAAATGGCATAAGACTTTGCCGAAATGGTTACAAAAAAGGCTGACGTGAAAACGCCAGCCTTTTCTACACAGTTTCACCATTGCAGAAGATAACAAATGGTTGACTTTTCAGCCATTTCGCTTAATATAGAGTAGTTAAGTATTTAAGACTTTATTAATAAAAAAGGAGTGAATGTTCAAATGAGTCCATTGATTTGGTGTGGAATCGGTGCAGGCGTGCTGGCTCTTATCTATGCAGCAGTTCTTGCAGGCATCGTTTCCAAGCAGGATCAGGGTACTGACAGAATGAAAGAGATTGCAAAAGCTATCGCAGAAGGTGCTAGAGCATTCCTTTTCGCAGAGTACAAGATCCTCGTTATCTTTGTTGTTGTTCTTGGCCTTATTATCGGTTTCCTGATTGACTGGACAACTGCAATCTGCTTCCTGGTTGGTGCAGTCTTCTCAGTTCTTGCAGGATTCTTCGGTATGACAGTTGCTACCAAGGCAAATGTCAGAACTGCAGCAGCAGCTATGAAGAAGGGCATGAATGGTGCTCTTGGTGTCGCTTTCAAGGGCGGTGCTGTCATGGGTATGTGCGTTGCAGGTCTTGGCTGCCTGGGCGTAAGTGCTATCTACTTTATCACCGGTGATGTAAACGTTCTGTTCGGTTTCTCACTGGGTGCTTCTTCTATCGCACTTTTCGCACGTGTTGGCGGTGGTATCTATACCAAAGCTGCAGACGTTGGCGCTGACCTTGTTGGTAAAGTTGAAGCAGGAATCCCTGAGGATGACCCTCGTAACCCGGCTACCATCGCTGATAACGTTGGTGACAACGTAGGTGACGTTGCTGGTATGGGCGCTGACCTTTTCGAGTCCTATGTCGGATCCCTTATTTCCGCTATTACCCTTGCAGTTGCATTTGTTGGTTCAGGAACTGGCGTATTTACATCTTACATTGTATTCCCGGTTCTTATTTCCGCAGTCGGCCTGATCGCTTCCATCGTTGGTACACTGTTTGTTCGTACCAAAGAAGGTGCTAACCCACAGGTTGCTCTGAATATCGGAACTTATGTTTCATCTGCAATTGTTATCATCGTTGCATTTATTTTCAGTGCCGTCATGATGAAGACAGTAAGACCTGCTATTTCTATCGTTGCTGGTATTATTGTTGGTCTTCTGATCGGTACCCTTACAGAGATCTATACATCTGATAAATACGGTTCCGTTAAAGAGATTGCAAAACAGGCTGAGACTGGTCATGCAACCACGATCATTTCCGGTCTTTCCGTTGGTATGAAATCCACAGTCCTTCCGATCATCCTGATCTGCATCGGCATCTTTGTTTCCTTCGCAGTTATGGGTGGCTTCGGTGAAGGCGGACTTTCCGCTGGCGTATTTGGTATCGCTCTGGCAGCTGTTGGTATGCTATCTACAACCGGTATCACGGTTGCAGTCGATGCTTACGGCCCGATCGCTGATAATGCTGGTGGTATCGCTGAGATGAGCGAGCTTGATGAGAGCGTTCGTAACATCACTGACAGACTGGACTCCGTTGGTAACACCACCGCTGCTATCGGTAAAGGTTTCGCAATCGGATCTGCAGCTCTGACAGCTCTGGCTCTGTTCTCATCTTATGCAGATAAGATCAATTCCGCAGACAAGGCATCAACATTCGCTATCAACATTCTTGATCCGAACGTTGTTATCGGTCTTCTGATCGGCGGTATGCTGGTATTCTTCTTCTCCGCACTGACGATGTCATCGGTTTCCAAAGCTGCAAACCAGATGGTCGTTGAAGTTCGTCGTCAGTTCAAAGAGATCCCTGGAATCATGGAAGGAAAAGCTAAACCAGACTATACAAGATGTGTTGCTATTTCTACCAGAGCTTCCCTGAAGCAGATGATCCTTCCTGCAGTAATCGCTATCGTAGTTCCGATCGTTGTTGGTATCCTTCTTGGCGTTGCTGCTCTTGGCGGTCTGCTCGCCGGAGCGCTTGTAACAGGTGTTCTTCTTGCGATCTTCATGTCTAACTCCGGCGGTGCATGGGACAACGCAAAAAAATACATCGAAGGCGGTAACTACGGCGGCAAAG
>JAFWCK010000009.1 GCA_017536965.1 Lachnospiraceae bacterium
ACAGAGACCGCCGTTAATCCAAAGCACGTGCTATAATACATTGCACGTGCTTTTATCTGCGCCTGTGGTGGAATGGCAGACACGCCAGACTTAGAATCTGGTGGAGTGATCCGTGCAGGTTCAAGTCCTGTCAGGCGCACCATGAAGTTCTTCGGAAAGGTTCTGATTCTTATTTGCGATAGGATCAGGGCTTTTTTGATTTACACGCCAGATCTTTCATTGCCACGGCAGATTCTCAAAATAGTCTAACGCGCTTAACTGCAACAAAAATGGAGGAAAATATGAAAAAAAGAACATCGATTCTGGCTATTGAGAATCAGCCTGACTTTAATTATTCTGATCTGTCAACGCCTGAAGTATTAGAGAGATTCTTGACCGAGAAAAAAGCAACAAATCTCTCCGCCAACACAATTTCTCTATCTAGATTCCATGCAGGTGTTTACATTGGTTTTTTAGGCGAAGAAGCTAAGAAACCTGTTTATCTCACCTGTGATCGTGATCACTACAATCGATTTATCCTGCATCTTCAGTCACTGGGCAAAAAAAGACGTTTCCATTGCCAGTACCGCAAGATCAATCAGATCGTGGTTTAACTGGATGATGGACAATGAATCTTTAGCCATGTAGTCTAATACTTTTTTTCTTTTCTTCAACAATGTCTCATAAAGCCCAAGAGCATCCTCATTGCGCCCCAAAGCAGAATAAGTACAAGCCAGATTATTCATCGCCAACAAAGTATCAGGATGATCTTCGCTCAGTTTTTCTTTATATTTTTTCACCACTGTCTCATAAAGCCTAAGTGCATCCTCATATGGCTGAGTGCATTGCCAACGTTTGTATTAAGTCACGGCATATGCAGAATCATCCCGGGATAAATAACGGAAGGATTCTTTATCATATTCCGATTCATTTCATAGATTGTCTCCCATACATTCCCGTCATCGTAATACATGACTCCAAGCTTCCAGAGGCTGTCTCCATTCACAACGGTATAGTATTCCGGCGCCGGTTTCACTGCTGTATCGACAGCCGCCTGCAGTTCGGATGCTTTAAGCATATCCAGAAACAGATATAAATCATAATACTCATCAAAAAATCCGAGGCATGCATCCATACCGGGATTCGAAGAAAAAGATTTCTGAATTATAACTGCCCAGGAACCGTATCGATCATGAAGAAACTCGGCTGTCGGACCACTTTCATTGCCATAAGCCTCAAGATTGCTCTTTTTCACCATCTCCAGGCCGGCCGGATCATTCCGATATGTTCTCAGACGAATCTCATTGCGTTTTCCGGATACTTCTTTTGCTATATCTTCGAGTGTGCTCTCTGCATAATACATTTCTTCAGCCACATTGTAGAGCTCGATCAGAGAATCATGATATTCCTGCCGTTCCTTCCTTCGCATGGCCACTTCTTCCGGATCTGTCCAGTCTATTTTTCTGGCGAATTCACCAAGCCGTTTTGACTCTGGATTCGGAGAGTATCCATATATCGCATCCGGATTGACGATGATATCTTCCGCTGCTTCTGAGTAATCCATCGGATCATGGGAATACTGAAAACCCGCTTTATCCGGATCTCTGTCGACCGGCTCTTCTGCCGCTGCGGGCGATGTCATGGATAATATCGTTAAGGCCAAACAAGCAAGCCGCAATAATTTCTTAAGCATACCTAAATTTCCTTTACAGTTGCAATTGTCCCTCAATCTTCAGGATATTGCCACTGTATAAATATTCTCAGCCTGGTTGTTTCAGCAGTCTGTCTAGGTATAGCTCCTGAGAGCAGAAGAAATAATCGCCTGCACCCTGCAAGTTTTAAACCGAAGCCTTTTTCGTTTCAGGATCCCTATTTGCACTGGGGCCCCGAAAAGCACCAGGTCATTAAATTCAGGTGTTTTCTTTCCAATCTTCATAGATCATGATATGTTCCTCTTCCCTCTAGTCCAGAATATTGCCGTCTCTCGAGATCGTAACAACCTGCCAGGGAATGAATTTCCCGCTTGCGCGAAGAGCATTTTCCGCTGCTCTCTGCAGGCCGCCGCAGCACGGCACTTCCATGCGGACGATGGTGACACTCTTGATTTCGTTGTTCTGTATGATCTCTGTCAGCTTTTCGCTGTAATCCACAGCGTCCAGTTTCGGACATCCGATGATGGTGACCTTGCCTTTCATGAAATCTTCATGCATGCGGGCATAGGCGTAAGCTGTGCAGTCTGCCGCGATGAGCAGCTTCGCGCCGTCGAAGAACGGAGCCTGTGTCGGCACCAGCTTGATTTGGCACGGCCACTGGGCAAGCCGCGATATGGGCTTCCCGGCATCCACCGGTGTGCTCTCCTTTTCCCTCTGCTCAAACTCCATCATTCCGGAGCCGGGGCATTCTCCCTCGTGGTGCATGTGATTTATCTCTTCCGCTTTCTTTGCCTCTTGTGCTTTCTTCACTGCCGCTTCATCATAGGCGGGTGCTTCTCTTTCCTCGAAGGTAATTGCGCCTGTGGGGCAATTCGGAAGGCAGTCACCAAAGCCGTCGCAGAAATTCTCCCGTACCAGCTTTGCCTTTCCATTTTCGATATCAATGGCTCCTTCGTGGCAGGCGCTGGCGCACAGGCCGCAGCCATTGCATTTTTCCTCATCAATATGGATAATCTGTCGAATCATTTTGTTGTCCTCCTGTTCTGTTTCCGAATTCAATTTACCTTCTTTCGCTCAACAATTCTGTATCCACAGATACAGTATTAAAGATTTTTAAAGTTATAATGAACCCGGAAATGCGAAAGGATAAACGGCAATGGAGTATTCAATTCCTGAGAAAAGCTCATTGTTTTTCAATATACCCGCAAAAGATCTCCGTGAAGATCTGAAAGCAGTTCCCCATCCTGTCCAGCGGTTCGATAAAGGGGAAACGATCTTTCATCTCCTGGAGGACGCATCCCGAATCGGAATCATCCTGGAAGGCAGAGTGCAGGCACAGAAGCCGTTTCCCAACGGAAGCCAGATCAATGTTTCCATCCGTATGCCCGGGGATATGATCGGACATGCGGCCGCGTTCTCCAGAAGCCAGCGGTACCCCTGCGATATCGTATCCCTGGAACCCGCCGCGATCATGATGTTCCGAAAGGAAGACATCCTTCTGCTCATGCAGAAGGACATTCGAATACTGAAGAATTTTACTGCCGAGATATCCACTGCTGCTTACATGCTCCAGCAGAAGCTGGAACTCCTCTCTTACAGCGGGATTGCCCAGAAGGCCGCATACTATCTCCTGATCCAGTCACGGCAAAGCGGATCGTCCAGAATCCGCATCCCTGATTCCGTATCCAACTGGGCGATGGTCATGAATGTATCGCGCTCCTCCCTTCATCGGGAATTAAAGAAACTTGAAGCAGACGGACTCATAGCTTATAAACCTCCTGTAATTGAGATCCTGGATGCCGAAGCACTTCAGAATGTGCTGAG
>JAFWCK010000093.1 GCA_017536965.1 Lachnospiraceae bacterium
CGGGCAGAAAGATCTCCGTGCAGTGCGACTATAACAGCCTCGGCAAGATCCAATATCTTTTGAATCAAAATGATCTTCCTCCGCTGGAAACAATATATGAAGAAAACGTCACATTCATTCTTGCAGTAGAGGATGAAAAAGTCTCTATGATCTGCGAGAAAATAAAAGAAGCCACCGCGGCTTCTGCAAAAACAGAAGACGGCGGCGGCATTCGTTTCATTAAACAGGGTCAAAAGATCCTTCTTTACGGAAATCTGTAATCAGTTTCCCAGCTTAGCAAGCTGTGCTGTAACCTGCTCCATCATGCGGGAATACTTTTCTTTCTTTTCCTGCTCTTCTTTGATCTTGGCCTCTGGAGCTTTGTTCACAAAGTTCGGGTTGGAAAGCATACCATTAACACGTTTCAGCTCTCCCTCTAACCGCTTCTGCTCGCCCAGGAGACGTTCTCTTTCTTTATCTTTATCGATCAGATCCTCTAATGGGATGCAGCAGGTGACTTCTGCCAGAGAAACGCTCATGGCATCATCCGGGATTCCCTGATGGTCTTCCTGGATATGTACTTCGCTGGCCTTTGCCAGAACGCTGAAGAAAACGCTTCCCTTCTCAAAGATGCTGCGTACCTTTTCTGACTGGCTGACCACAAACACATGGGCTTTCTTCGCCAGCGGCACGTTCATCTCGGAACGGCCGTTACGGATTGCACGGACGGCTTCTTTAATCAGCTCGATCTCTTCCTCAGAGTCCTCAAAGCACAGATCATCGCTGTATTCCGGCCATTTGGAGATCATGATGGACTCTTCCGGATTCTCTTCCGGCACGCAGGTGCGTAACGTAGTATAGATTTCCTCTGTAACAAACGGCATATAAGGATGCAGAAGTTTTAACGACATCAGCAAGACTTTCTGCAGCGTATATAAAGCGGCGGTTTTGGAATCTGCTCCTTCATCTGAGGTGTCATACAGTCTTGGTTTCACCATCTCAATATACCAGTCGCAGAACTCTTCCCAGATGAAGGCATACAACTTATCGGCAGCAATACCGATCTCGTATTTATCCATGTTCTCCGTCACTTCTTTTGCCAGTTTATTAGCCTTGGATAAGATCCACTTATCCGCATCCGTCAGGAGTGCATAGTCAAAGTCTTTGATCCCTTCTTCCGGCATATTCATCAGAATGAACCGGGAAGCATTCCAGATCTTGTTGGCAAAATTACGGCTGGCCTCAACACGTTCAAAATAGAAGCGCATGTCATTGCCAGGCGTATTCCCGGTAGCCAGCGTAAAGCGCAGTGCATCGGCGCCGTACTGGTCGATCACTTCCAGTGGATCGATGCCGTTGCCAAGTGATTTGCTCATCTTGCGCCCCAGCTCATCACGAACCAGGCCGGTAAAGAGTACGGTGTCAAACGGTTTTTCACCCATCTGCTCATATCCGGAGAAGATCATACGGATGACCCAGAAGAAGATGATGTCATAGCCCGTGATCAGAAGATTTGTCGGATAGAAGTATTCCAGATCCTTTGTCTTTTCCGGCCAGCCTAACGTGCTGAATGGCCACAAAGCAGAGGAAAACCAGGTGTCCAGACAGTCCTCATCCTGATGGAAGGACTTGCCGTGACATTTTGGACACTCTGTCGGTGCTGTTTTGGAAACGACCATCTCGCCACAGTCTTCGCAGTAATAAGCCGGGATCCGGTGACCCCACCAGAGCTGTCTGGAAATACACCAGTCACGGATATTGTCTGTCCAGTTATGGTAAAGCTTGCTCATACGAGAAGGGATCAGTTTCACTTCTCCTTCATCCACCGCTTTGATCGCCGGCTTGATCAGCTCGTCCATCTTGACAAACCACTGTTCTTTGATCATCGGCTCAATGATCGTAGAACAACGGTCATGGTAGCCTACAGAATGCTCATGATCCACCACCTTGACCAGAAGGCCTTCGGCTTCCAGATCTGCCACGATCTTATCGCGGCATTCCATGGTGGAAAGTCCGGCGTATTTTCCGCCGTTTTCATTGATATAGCCGTCATCGGTAAAGACACAGATCTCTTCCAGTCCGTAGCGTTTGCCTAATTCAAAGTCATTCGGGTCATGGGCAGGGGTAACTTTCATAGCACCGGTTCCCACTTCCAGATCGATATATGGATCTGCAATGATCGGCATTTCTCTTCCAACCAGAGGAAGGATACAAGTCTTTCCGATAAATCTCTGATAACGCGGATCATCTGGATGAACGATAACTGCCGTATCACCCAACATGGTTTCCGGACGGGTCGTGGCAATCTCAATAAAAGTATCTTCTCCTTTGATCGGATAGTTGATATGCCAGAATTTACCTGGAGTATCCTTATGCTCTACTTCTGCATCACTGACGGAAGTCTGACATTTTGGGCACCAGTTGATGATCTTGGTTCCTTTATAGATCCAGCCTTTCTCATACATTTTGACAAAGACATCCAGAACGGCGTTGGAAACACCCTCATCCATTGTAAACCGCTCTCTGTCCCAGTCAGCGCTGCTGCCCAGTTTCTTTAATTGTGTAACAATACGTCCGCCGTACTCCTCTTTCCATTCCCAGGCACGTTTCAAAAAGCCTTCTCTTCCAAGGTCTTCTTTATGGATCCCTTCTTTTTTCAGGGTCTCAATGATCTTGACTTCGGTTGCAATGCTGGCATGATCGCATCCCGGCTGCCACAGCGCATTGTAGCCCTGCATTCTTTTCTGACGGATCACGATATCCTGCAGCGTATTATTGAGTGCATGCCCCATATGAAGCTGTCCGGTGATGTTTGGAGGCGGCATAATAATGGTGAACGGTTTTTTACTCTCGTCCACTTCCGCATGAAAATATTTTTTCTCGAGCCAGCGGTCATAGATGACCTGCTCGATCTCTTTCGGGTTGTAGGTTTTAGCTAATTCTTTCATGATAGTCTTTTTTCCAATCGTCTATAATTTTTTCACTGTTGTTTCCGTTTTCAAAATTACGGATGAACAATAAAGTTTCATCACTCGTTTCAATCTCCCGGCGCAGGGCGCCGACTCGTTTTCGGATACGCTCCAGGGTATCATCCGAAATATGATACCGCATGATCGTCTTTAAGAGTTCTTCTTCATCATTATTGACCAGAGCCATATATACGCAGGATCTCGCATAAAGAGGATCCGGATAGATTTCATACGCACGTGCAAAATAACTGTTGGCGTTTCTGCTCATAAACATCTTGGCATAGATCACGCCGATGGCATAAGCAACTCTGCCGTAAAAAGCCTCCGGCATCACTTCATCGTTGTCCATGTTGTTTAAGATATCGAAATAGACATTCAGTGCAGCTTCCAGTTTTCCTGCTTTGTAATAAGCATCTCCCTCGATCTTGATCCGCTCTGCATTGCTCATGTTATCAATATTCATGACTGCGTTCGCGATCTTGCCCAGTTCGAATCCGGAATAATAATAACTTTCATTCAGGATGCATTTAATGAAATCCTGCACTGTTCCGTCATTGTCTGCAATCTCACGAAGCTTTTCGGCGATATCCTTATGTCCCAGTTCGATATCAATGTATTCAAATAACGTCTCGCTGAAGAAATCCCTGTAGACGAGATTAATGTGGTTATAGATAAAGTAATTGATCTCCTCCAGAGAATAGACGTTCTGATCCAGCGCCTTGATATAAAATGGATGATTCGATTGTCTTCCGCAAACCTGCAGTGCCATTTACACGTATCCTTCCATATTCAGGCGTTTGACGACTTTTTCGCCGCTGCCCTTGAAAAACTCTCCGAACCCTTTATCGGTCACAGAGATTTCACACTCACAATCATTGAAATAATGGATCGCGATCTCCACCCGGGTGGTCTTATTCGGCCTTTCCGGGAAACTGCTCAGATCAAAATCCACAAAAGTCCGCTCTCTGCTGACCAGAGAGGTGACATAAAACCGGATCGATGTAACATTATCCAGAATAAAGTCCGTGACCAGACCGGCATCATAATAATCCACCGGAGCTTTGCTTAGATTCAGGATGCACGGACTGCCTTTATAAACAGCTTCCACCGAAATAGTGGCTTTTGTCCGTCCGTCACAGATGATGTTGTAGTCTTTCAGTGTTTCATCTGCTCTGCGGAACCCTGCAAGGCAGGCGCCTTTGGCATACAGGTTATTACCCTTGAATGCACGGGCACGTTCAGAAACCTCCTGCAGCGTCTTCACAAACCATAGTTCATTGAACCCTTCCCCGGTAAAATAAACACTGGAGATCGGATTCTCCTGCAGGATCTCTTGAATCAGTTCCTTTAACTTCTCATCCAGATGATCTACATAGGAATAGTTTTCCAGACCCTGATAAGAGAACTCATCATGCGTTTTTTCATACACATAGACCAGATCCCCTTCCGGTCCTTTCTGCACACTCAACTGTTTTTCAAAGAATCCATCTTTGGAAAAGTCAAACAGCTGCGCCCCTTTTTCCCAGATGCTGCGGTCTTCTTCCAGCACATAATAAACAAAACTCTCTGCGCAGGACTGCAGTTTGATCTTGTCCGCCGGCAGTTTCAGCAGACGGAACACTTCATAAAGAGTACTGCGGATATCATAATTGATCTCCCGCAGATTCACTGTGATATTCTCTATACTCATGATCGAGGTAGTAACCTGCGTCAGTTCAATGATCTTACCAAAGTAAACAGCCAGCAGCTGAGTATAGGAATACTCTTTCTCATTGATATAACATTTTTCATTCAGGAAGCAGTTATCCAGAAGATCTTCAAACAGATACTCTCCAGTTCTCTTTGCATAATCGATCGCAGCCTGGCCGATCAGCCATTCCTCATTACTCTTGTCAAAAGTCAGTGCGGTCGGGATCAGATAACGCATGGTCTCTGTTCCGGAAGCCACAGACTCCGGCTGGTTATGACGATAAGAATAATAGCTCGCCTGACAGTATTCTTTTGTATAATCGATCCCAATGATCAGTCCCTGTTTTTCCATCAGAATAACCTGTCGATCAATTCACTTTTAACAAAATAATCTCTTGCTGCTTCATTCAGCTCTTCTCTGCTGCCTTCCTTTTCCATACGGATCAGGGTATCGATCGTAGAATAACGGGATTCATCATGTACGATATTCAGATCCTCATAACGGACCGTAACTGTTTCCCCGCCATCTACGGAATACGTCACGCTCTCACCATAGAACAACGTAATATATTTTGCAAAGAAACCATCCACGATCTCATTCATGGACTCTGTCTTTTCCATACTGGAGTCAGCATTCCCTGTGATCCAGTAAGTCACTTCTCCACGGTGGCCGAACGACGTGATGATCACAGAATTTGCCAATACAGCAGGAAGTGTAAAATACCGTTTAAACCGTTTAAACTCTTCCAGCATAATAGAACGGCTGGCAAAGTTTTTCAGTTTTTCTTCGATCAGTGACAGCCGATTCAGGCTGGAAAGATCCTTGTCTGACATATATTTCAGATAACTGATTTCCGTGATCAGATTGTAGCTGACACCAGACGCCATTCCACTCTCAATATATTTGAAAAAGTCTGTATTCTTTTCGTCCTGATCATAGAAATAACGGGCGGCACGGTAATTCAGATAATCTTTTTTCAGTTTTTCGTCTGTGCCTTTCTCATAGTATTTTGCGAAAAGCTGCGGGATCAGTTCGCTCGTCTCATGTGTTTCGAGCGTCCGTCTTAAGATCCGTTCCGGAAGCGTTGCATCTTCAATGCCATACGCATTGCCCGCGCGGTAAAGGTCCAGCATGACTTCTGTTTTGTCGTTATAATGACGCAGCAGATATTCAAAGATCTCCCGGTCAAAGGTAGTCTTCACAAAGCTCTGCTCGCACATCTGCAGAAGGAGCGGATCTTCCTCGTAGTTGCTGACACTTACCAGTACCTTGGACAGTTTCGCAATACTGTTTTCATCCACATATTCAAATCCGCCCTTTTCGATCTCTTCGTAAGCATCCTTGTAAAGAGACCGTTCGATCATGATATCGATCAGTTTGCCGCGGGTTTCAGGCGCCAGATCAAATTTAAAGAATCCGATCAGTTCATCATAAACTTCCTGCTCTTTTGTATTCCGCGAGAAATACAGGACCGTATCATTCAGCAGTTTCTGAATATAGGATACGCGGAAATCGGATCCCTTCAGATGATGTGTCAGATAATGCAGGATCTCCACCGGGTCTTTATAAGCACGTGTCAGTGGAAGGGTATCTTCCATCAGCATGTAATCATTCAGCGGCACACCATTGATACACAGATCGATATACTCTTTCTGATTGATCAGCTCGTTCATCTCATACTGGATATTGGAATAGATATTCCCGCGTGCATCCTTGAACAGAATGATGGCACTGCCTGAATAGATCCTCACCAGACATTTGCCGTTTTTCAGGATCACATCCTGATAAACATTCAATTCATTATGGATCACCATTACGCTTGTCATCCGCGGAGAATGGCAAACGATCTCTCTGGCAGCCAGTACCTCAAAGAGCCCTTTCTGAATGGTATGCGTCAGTAGATGGTTCTCCAAAATATCTTTATAAATGATCACCATGTGCTTACTCTCAGCGCCGCGCTGGATCTGCTTCTCTGCAAACGTTACGACCGCGCCAAGATTTGCCCGATAGTAATCTGGATATTTTTCTTTATTGCTGATCATATTCGCATAGAAATAAGGCAGATAAGCTTCATATTTCTGCGGATCTTCAAAGACGGATTCCATCGTTTTGGTAGGGATCACGTCGTAATTATCTTCATTGATTGATTCCAGATAATACCGGAACAGATCTGGAATGTTATCCACATACTCCCGCAGTGCTTCTGCATAGTATGTATGGTTTTCTCCATCTTTATTGCGTTGCAGGACAAGGAGTCGGCACAGTGCCATCAGGATATTCCGTGTCTTAAAGCGAGCATATACCAGTTTCAGAATGCGGATGGCCAGCGGCAGATTGATTTTAAGGAGAGAACGTTCTTCTGTTTCCAGAAGTAGCTCAGCAAAGCGGCTGCAGAGATTTGCATTCACATAATCTGATTTCGCACCGAAATAAAGGACCTGAAGTTCAAAATCCGATGCATCACAAAGATACTGCGGACTCCTGCGAAATACTTCCAGAGCTTCCAGATACATGATCGGGCTGTTGCAGCGCAGCTGCTCAAAGCAGTCCAGAAGGGAATCTAATTTCAGCCCCTGCTGCCTGTTATAGGTCTCATCCAGGTTTACAAGGACCCATAAGATCCTCCAGCTCGGGTAAATGCGGTAAGCCGCTTTCACACGGCGGACTGCCTCCTCAATCTGTGTTTCATCTCTGTCATACAGACATTCCACATAATAGAAATAACAGACCAGTTCATAGTCGGTCTCCGGAAGTTTGGCGATCTGCTCCGCCATAAACTCCAGAATATTAGCTGCGTTCGTATACTGCTGCAGCAAAATATACATCTGTGCCTGATACAGCATCAGGAACATGGATATACGGTCATTTCCGCTTTCATCGCCGATCAGTGCATTTGATTTTTCCATCCAGTCATAGGCATCGATCAGGCCTTTCTTATAATCCAGATAAAGATGCAGCAATGCGGAGAGTTTTTTTCGAGGGTTGCGGTGATCCAGTGCACTTTTCACTTTAATGTTGACCACAACAGGAATCTTGAACTCCTGCGTGGAAGAGCGCAGTATGATCTGGGAAAAGTTTTTCCCTGCATGCAGACGGCTTTCTACGATCGTGATCGGGAAATAGTAAACTCCACCGACAAAATCTTCGCTGGTGATGATCCGTTTGCCAGGCATGATGAAAGATTCCGGAACAATGGCCTCAACTTCAAAGTAGCCCGGTTCCTCGATCTTCATATCCAGCTTCACGACCGTGTTTTCCGTAATATTTGAAACGGCGATCATTTCCGGTGCAACAGAAAAAGAAGCTGCTTCCTTTTCTCCGGCGGCAACCAGATATTCTTCCGTCGCTATTTTTTTGTTCTGACCCAGCTGAAGGGCTTTTTCCAGTATATCGTTCATACTCTGTTAATGATCCCGGTTTCTCAGTCTGTCCAGTCTTTCCTTCATTGTCTTTTCGTAGCCAAGTGTTCCCGGTTCATAAAAAGTCTCACCCAAAAGTTCATCCGGCAGGTACTGCTGTTTTACGTAATGTTCCGGAAAATCATGTGCATAGAGATAACCATCTCCGTGCCCCAGTTTTCCGGCGCCGTCATAATGTGCATCCTGCAGATGCGGCGGTACCGTCTTCACATTTGTGGAACGTACCACTTCCATTGCTTTATCGATCGCCATCACCGCTGAATTGCTCTTTGGCGCACCTGCAACATACAGAACAGCCTCTGCCAGAATGATCCTTGCCTCCGGCATGCCGATCACATGCACCGCCTGCTGAGCAGCCACTGCTACCTGCAAAGCTCTCGGATCCGCACAGCCAACATCTTCTGCGGCACAGATCATAATTCTTCTGGCGATAAAGTTCACATCTTCTCCGGCGTATAACATTTTTGCCAGATAATAGATGGCTGCATCCGGGTCACTGCCCCGCATGCTTTTTATAAATGCGGAGATCGTATCATAATGATTGTCTCCGTTTTTATCGTAACGGACATTCTTCCTTTGGACACACTGTTCCAGGATAGCGGAAGTGATATGGATCTTTCCATCTTCCGGTTCCGTTGTCAGAACCGCCAGCTCGATCGCGTTCAGCGCGACCCGAGCATCCCCGCCCGCAAAATCGCTGATAAAATCCAGTGCATCCTCATCGATGCTGGCATGGTACATGCCCATGCCTCTCTCCGAATCCGAAAGCGCCGTCTGTACGATCTGCCGGATCTCCGATGATTCCAACGGTTTTAACTCAAAGATCATGGAGCGGCTGATGAGAGCGCTGTTCACTTCAAAATATGGGTTCTCAGTGGTCGCCCCGATCAGGATCACCGTTCCGTCTTCCACAAATGGAAGCAGATAATCCTGCTGTGCCTTGTTAAAACGGTGGATCTCATCGATAAAAAGGATCGTTTTGCGGCCATATGCTCCGCGCGTCACTTTGGCCTGCTCTACCACATCCACCATATCTTTCTTTCCTGCCACGGTTGCATTCAGCTGGCGGAAATCTGCGCTGGTAGTGTTAGCGATTACGCGGGCCAGTGTTGTTTTTCCGGTTCCACTCGGTCCGTAAAAAATTACAGACGATAATTTATCCGCCTGAATGGACCGGTACAGTTGGCTTCCCTTGGACAGAATATGCGTTTGTCCCACGAACTCTTCCAGGGTCCGCGGGCGGATGCGGGAGGCTAACGGAGCCTCTTCTTTCAGCTTATTTTGATGCGCATACTCAAATAAATCCATACATAGTTAATATAGC
>JAFWCK010000094.1 GCA_017536965.1 Lachnospiraceae bacterium
AGAAATGCTGTCTGCAGTGAGCCCGCTTTCTCTGCGTGCAGGGACATCGCTTTCTACCGGTACAGGAGATGCACAGAAGATGGCTTATAAAGTTGGCGCAGAACTGCAGGGTCTTTATTGGGCACCTTATTTCGGATGCAGTGCTTACGGACCATATACCTTCTTCTTTACTGCAATCAACCGGGATGGAAGAAGGTTCATGAATGAAGATACCTCAGACCCGGCAAAAGCAAGACACTGCATCAATCAGCGGGAAGGAGAATGGGCCTTTACCATCTGTGATGATAAATGGTATGAGGAACTGCAGAAAGCCCGCGGCATTGCTGGCGGTCTTAGGATGATGCCAAAAGAAGGGCTGACAAAAGAAGAAATAGAAGCTGCCTTTAAAGAAAATCTGTTCTGTGCAGACACACTGGAAGAGCTGGCGGATAAGATCAATGTTCCCGCAGAGGAATTGAAAAAAACAGCAGATCGTGTAAATTGCCTTGCTGCACAAGGAGAGGATACGGATTACGGAAAACGTCCGCAGCTTTTAACCACGATTGAAAAGGCACCATTTTATGCTTTTAAATGGGGGCCGGCACTGCAGAGCGTATTTGGAGGCCCTATGGTGGATGCGGATATGCATGTCCTGGATGCGGACGACTGGCCGATCCCGGGGCTCTTTGCTGCAGGCAGCTGCATAGGCGGTTTGTACGCAGTCGGATATCCTTCTGTACTGGAAGGAAGTGATATCGGAACAGCCGTTACACTTGCTGTCTGTGCAGCAGAAGCCATTTCATAATATAGTTGCTAACAAAGAAAGGAGAATTGTTTTATGGGAGATAAATTTGTATTGGAGGTTTTAAACCCGCGTAATGCCATGAAAATAGAGGAGCCTTCACCTCTGGCACCGCGTGTCACAACACTGGATGGAATCCGGATTGCCATTATTTCCGAAAAGCCGGATGGAAGTCTGTATCTGGTACGCCTGAAAGAGCTTCTGGAGAAACGGCATCCGGGAACAACAGTCGATATTATTGATGGCTTTATCTTTAAACCGGAGATCCTTCTTCCACGTCTGAAAGACTATGACACATTTATCTATGGTGTCAGAAATACAGCCGCATTTAATACAGAGCCGGCAATCGTTTATGAAAAAGCCGGCATCCCGGGAATTTTCCTTCTTGCAGGTGACAACCTGTACGGACAGGCAAAGAGGAACACGATCGTCTTTGGCCTGCCGGGTCTTCGTATTCTTAAGACGCCTACGGAAAGATGGCCGGGTGAGGATGAAACAGAGAGCTTTGTAAAACTGGCTGAAGATACCGTCGAAGAAATAGAAGCAGCACTGCTTGCACCTTTGACAGAAGAAGAAATGAATCCAAAACCTATGGAATTTGATACATCAAACCTCACTTTTGAAGGAGAGGATTATGATGAGGCGTTTGAAAAATTCCAGTCCTATTTCTTTGAGCATGGATATACAGACGGCATGGCTGTCGCTGCACCAACACCAGAGGCAGTTAAAAAAATGCTCACGGGAACAAGCCGTGAGCCGTCAGAGGTCCTTCCGGGAACAATGACTCCTGGATACGGCATTGTCACTATTGAAAAGATTGCGGCGAACGCAGTTATGGCCGGAGCAAAACCGGAATATCTTCCAGTTATTATTACAGCAGTGGAAATGCTCTGCGACGAGCATTTTGGCGGATTCCATGTGATCGCGACTGTCTGCGCAACAAACCTTTTGATCCAGGTAAATGGCCCGATCGCCAAAGAGATTGGAATGAACTCCGGGTTTGGCTACTTAGGACCGGGAAATCGGGCAAACAGCACCATTGGACGTGCCGTCAGCCTCTGCGCCATCAACCTTGGCTGGATGGACTTTTCCATCGACGGCGGCATGAAGGGCAACCCTTCCAGATACTGTAATCTGACATTCACTGAAAGTGACGAATACACGCCGTGGGAACCGTTCCACGTTACATTGGGCTTTGATAAGGAAGACAGCACTGTCATGATCGATGAGATCCTGCATATCGATGGCAACTGGCCGTTTGAAATCACAAGACTACCTTCCTGTACCTGGACGTACGGGTGGAAAGCAGATCTGGACAGACTGGCAGAGCGTGCGATCGGCGCGCTTCCATCCGGCCTGGAATCTGCAAACAAACAGACACATGATATCCATAAACTTGGGTTTGGCGGAACCAATGCCTTTCCGCTTATCAGCCACAGGAATTATATTCTTGTTCTTTATCCGGGCCAGGCAAGGGAGCTGGCGGAAAAAGGTTTTACCAGAGAATCCCTTGCCAAATATATTGGTGATTACAGCCGCTATCCATGGGATGAGCTGAAAGAGGAACTGAAAGAAAGCGTACTGGAGGTTGCAAAGAGCGGACGTCTTTCCAACCTTACAGAAGACGACTGCAAACCTGGCGGAACGATCCCGGTATTTGATCCGGAGCGCCTTTTGATCATGGTTGCAGGGCCTTTGCAGGGACAGTCAGTAGGCTTAGTGAGCATGGGCAGCTATGGCAGCATCCAGGCACCTGTTCCATTCAAAGAGCCGCCTCGCAAGCCATGGTTTATCAAGAAGATCACCGGTGCGACGCTGACTAAAGCAGGAAAGTAACCGCATAACAAAGCAGGAAGAAATAGTGTATTTAGATGTATTTAGATACAGAAAGGACCAATCCCCATGGAAGATAAGTATATTCTGAAAGTCCGCAATCCCCGCGGTATCCGCAAAGAAAAGATACAGGGACTGACTGCGCCGCGCATTGATGGCATTGAGGGAAAAAAGATCGCGATCATGTATACGCTTCCGGAGAGTATCTTTTTCAGCAACGCCCTCGCTAAGCTGATGCAGGAGCGTTTCCCGACTGCTAAGATCGACTGCATGCTGGTAGGCATTCAAACGATCGATGAGAATATTCAGATGCTCCGGAATTATGATGCATTTGTAGATGGTGTCAGACTCTCCGGAGGCTGGCAGACCGAGCCTGTCACAGAGTACGAAAAGGCAGGCATCCCGGGTATTCATATGTGTATTGAGACCATGCACCGTCAGGCAGAATTCAGTATGATCTCCCATGGCGTCCCGTCCGTACGTCTGGTATCGATACCGGCGCTGATGTGGATCAAAGCAGAGAATAAGCCGGAAAACTATCCGCCAATTGCAGAATACATGCTGGATAAAGTTGTCGAAGCTTTAACCAGTCCGCTGACAGAAGAAGAGAAAAATCCGCATATTCCAGAAAGCGACTTCGATTTTGGCGATCTGACTTTTGAGGGCGAAAGTTATCAGGATGCTTTAGAAAAGTTTGAAGATTATTTTGAAAAGCATGGCATGACTGACGGAATTCCTTCGCTTCCGCCAACACCGGAAGCAGTTGAAAAGCTGCTCTCAGGAACCACGCGGGACCGTAACGAAGTCCTGGACGGTGTGATGCAGCCTGGCAACGGCATCGTAACGATTGAAAAAATAGCGATCAACGCGGCTATGGCTGGTGCAAAACCGGAATACATGCCGGTTATTATTACCGCTGTTGAACTGCTGATCGATCCGGCATTCCTGTCATGGCATGCACTGGCTGCGATCAACAGTGATTCTCTTGTTATTTATGTCGGCGGCCCGATTGCCAAAGAGATTGGCATGAGTGGACGCGGTGCATTCTTTGGACCAGGGAATCCGGCAAATAACATCATTGGACGGGCTGTCAGCCTTTGCGCGCTGAACCTTGGATGGATCGAGTTTGAATACCATGGAGGAATGTACGGTCAGGCATCCCGCTTCTGCAATCTGGTCTTTACGGAAAATGAGGAGCTCAGCCCTTGGGAGACCTATTCTGTCTCTCGTGGATTTTCTCCGGAGGACAGTACGGTCATGGTAGAGGAAATCTTCTACATGGACGGCGTTTTCCAGCTGGGTAATCTGGCAATGCCTTCCGGCCTCTGGACCAGAGGACTTTACGGCGATATCGATAACATTGCAGCAAAAGCGGTCGGGGAGCATCCGATGCTGGAGACTTTTAAAAAGAGTAATAAAACAGCCAATGAAGCTGCAAAATTCTTTGGAGACGGCGGCGTCCTTCCGGCAATGATGGGGCAGGCCTATGGTGTGATCCTTTATCCGGGCGAGGCACAGCAGCTGGCGGAGGCAGGATTTACCAGAGAAAAACTGGCCCGCTATATCGCGGATTATAAGGCTATTCCTTGGGAGGAGTTTGACGAAGACACACAGGAAAAGATCCTGGAGATTGCCAAAAGCGGCATTATGCCTGGTTTATCGACAGAAAACTGTCAGCCAGGTGGGAAAATTCCTGTTATGAACAGCAACCGTCTGGCTATCTTCGTTGCTGGGCACATGTCCGGACAGACGCTTGGCCTGAAATGTATGGGCAGTTACGGTGGACGGTTTGGCAAAGTGGAAGGATTGAATCCTTGTGATCCTCCATTCCATATCAAGAAGATCAC
>JAFWCK010000095.1 GCA_017536965.1 Lachnospiraceae bacterium
TATCCAAATTTTGAGGCGAAGTTTGCTACACTAACATCTCTGTTCAATCGGAGGGGACCGGTCTTCGCAAATACCGGACTGCCTCGCTTTTCACAGGGCGTCCGTCCGATGCTGGTCATTCACCCGACCATGGCAAAAGAACTTGCCGACCGCGGTTTTACGAAAGAAAGCTTCATCCAGTATCTGTACGATACCAATGTGATCGATTATGATTCCATGACGGAAGAAGAACGGGAAGAATTAATCAAACAGCTGAAGCTGGAAGATGAGCTAAGGCAGGAAGGACAGCTGGGTCGTGCCCCACTTCGTCCAGAGGAGGTCAAACCTGGTCTGCATCTTGAGCCGTTCAGCTCGCCGGATAACGTGCTGGTCATGGTTGCCGGTTCCGGCTCGGGCCAGACGCACCTTTATTATACTTCTGCCGGATCAACGGCAGCACTTTTCGGGGGCATCAAGAAAGCGATCCCGTGGATGACAAAGCCAATCCACGGCGCTGCACTGACCAAATACGGAAAGTAACAGGGGGAAGATTATGCCGTATATTCGCGCAACCGCCGCTTAGACCGGATGAGGGAAAGCAAAGCATAAAGCAAGAAATACACTTATTTTTAAGTCAACATTTATTTCGATAAATATCAAAATAAATGTTGACTTTTTCTGTTGTCTGTGATTAAATTTGATTCGATGATTATAAAAACAAATTCAAAACAGGAGGAAACAATAATGAAAGATTTCATTGAATACCTGACGGACCAGTTTGAAGCAGGGAAAAATGATATCGCCAGACTGGAAGCAGATGGCCGCAAGGATGATGCAGATTTTGCCAAAGTAAGGACTAATATATATGATGTTTGCAGAACTGTTACAAAAGCTCTCGCAGATCGACCTGACGCAGGACCTGAGGCTGTCAAGGCGCAGCTGGAACGTTTTAACAAAGAATGGAATGCAGCGCTTGACCAGGCCAGGGAGCATGGTGATATCAGGAACACAGTGATTGGGGAGATTAAGTTAGAGGCATTGAAGGATGTGATCGCACATTTCCCGGAGGAAGAAAAATGACACAGGAAAACGCACTTAAGATTTTTAAAAGTCTTTCTGATATGTCCCGCCTTCGTATTGTACAATCGTTGACACAGGGCGATATGTATACAGAACTGCTGGCAGAACGTCTTGAACTGACTCCGTCTACGGTTTCCTTCCACATGAAAAAACTGGAGGAAGCGGGGCTGGTAGTTTCGCGCAAAGAACAGTATTACACAGTTTACTCGCTTAATCGGGAGTTGTTGGAAACGTCTTTGTTCGATGTGGCGTCATCAGAAACGGAACAGATTGATGAACAGCAGAAAAGAGAAGAGAGTTACCGCCAGAAGGTGATCAATTCCTTCTTCAAATATGGAAAGCTTCAATCGATTCCTGTTCAAAGAAAGAAAAAACTGATATGTTATGAAGTAATCGCGGAGAACTTTATCCCAGGGAAGGTATACAGTGAGAAGCAGCTTGATGAGATTATTTCCCGGATCCATGAAGATTACTGTACGATCCGCAGGGATATGATCGGAGAGGGCATCCTCCAACGGAACGGAAATAAATATGTGAGGTTAAAATGAAAACTCTAAAACAATACCTGGCACCTGTCATATGCCTTGCTGTTTTTGAAACCGTTGCTGTGGTCCTTTGGCTTACAAAAGATAACATTTTTTATCTTATTAATTTCAGCTACATTGGCGTTGCGATAGCATTGGGGATTTTTCTCTTTATCAGAAAAAACAAGTATGCCCGGCGTATAGCTCAGCTTCTTGTCGGAACCTACATGCTGGTATATCTTGGCCTGATCTGCAATGAGAATATGCAGATCGAAGGGTTTTGGTATTATCTTTTCACAGGCGTTTTTGAAGCAGCGACTATTCATTATGCGGTTGCAAAAATCTTTGGACCGCTGATCTTCGGCCGCGGCTGGTGCGGCTATGCATGCTGGACAGCAATGGTGCTTGATTTTCTTCCGTATAAAGTCCCTTCTCAGCCAAGAAAGAAGATTGGCTGGATCCGGTATATCACATTTGCAGCGTCGCTGGTCTTTGTCGCCGCTTTATTCCTGGCACATGTTGGGAATATTGAGCGTATCATGTTTTTTGCTTTTATCATCGGCAATATAGTGTATTACGGAGTGGGAATCGCATTAGCCTTTATCTTCAAAGATAATCGGGCTTTCTGTAAATACATCTGCCCGATCACTGTCTTTTTGAAGCCGATGAGTTATTTCGCTCTTGTACGGGTGAAATGTGATAAGGATAAATGCATCTCCTGTGGGAAATGTAAAAAAGTGTGTCCTATGGATGTGGATGTGACAGATAATTCCCGAAAACGGAAAAACGGAACAGAGTGTATTCTCTGTATGGAGTGCGTAAAGAACTGCCCGAAAGATGCGCTTTGATCTTTCGTGTTGAGGAGAGAACAATGAGAAAGTACGCTTATCTGAAAGAACCAATGAAAAAGAATAAAGATGATTATGTTTATAAGATCATGCTTTGCGAAGCAAAGGAGGGATTTTATTTATTCGAATACACCAGTCTGGAAGCAGTGCTGAGTGCATCAGATCTTTGTTATGGATCATTGGAAGATCTGTATGAAGACTGGAATGATCGTATTGATGAAAGAGGATGGATCGCGCTGGAAGATCCATTGCCGGAATGCCAGCAGGATGCATTTATTCCGCTTCGGGTAAAAGGCCGCAATACCGGCAGACCAGAGTGGGGAACCTATGAAACACTTCAAGATGGAAACTGGGTTTTGTACAACCCGGTTTCAGATCAAACATAGATCCCGGGATCATCCGGCCATGCAACTGGAATTTCCAGCCATTTTGGGTCTGGATCTTCGTTCCAATTCCATTCGCGACCGCCTAGAAGAACTTCAGCATTCATCTCGTTGCTGTAGTTGAGCAGTGTTGCGTAAGGGAAACGCTTAAACATCGCATAGAAAAACTCAGCCGCATCGGAATTCTTTTCCAGTTCTTCTTCGGTTGCCGTCAGATATTGCTCCATAAATTCAAGAGAGCTTTCATCCAATGGCATGTCCTCACGCATATGTCCTGGGATGATGACATCCGCTATATTTACCATTTTTCTATATTTAGTCTGATTGTTTTGTGACTTTCCCTGTGATATTATGTGAACATGATGAAAAATAGTTTCTACTATTAAAAGACTATTCTTTAAAGGGGGTATTTTACTATGGACTTAATGGAAAAATTTGGCGCAGCGGCAGCCAAAGAATCAATTCGTCAATTCTGCCCGCCACGATGCTATGAACTGGCAGGTCAGGAACTTCATTTTGTAATTGATACAGGTGAAGAAACTGGAGCCTATCTGCTCCATTTCTTAGATAAAAGACAGCTCGAATGGAGCAAAGGAGAAGGAGCTCCAAAGACGGAAACTTACGAGTGCCGCAAATCAGATGATGACACATATCTTCTTACTTATACAGTTGAAGGAAGCGAACCACGTGAGAATCACACATGGATCATCGACATGGAAAACGAGCTGGTAACTTTATTAAGATGTTCTCTGGGTGAGAATCCTATGTGGCCGCTTCTGGTCGAGAGCCATTTTGGATTTGGCATTATTCAAATTGAGGGGAAAGAGCATACGGATATCCGTCGTCATGGTTTCACAAATGATGTTACCGGAACCTCCGTTCGCTGGACATATGGCAATTCACTTTCCACTGTTCATGTTTATCATGATCCGCACTGGTACCGTATCGGGTATCCTAGAGGAGAAACCCGTTCGGCAGACGGTGCAAGCGGCATTCGTGCTTTGATGATGGAAATGCCTAGCAGTGATGAACCTTGCTACTATGTAAAGATCAAAGAGGGCATGTATCTTGTCAGCTGTACAGAACAGAATCTGGAAAAGATCCTGGGTGCACGTTTTGGATTCCGCAGCAACACACTTTGCTTCCTGGACAATTGGAACAGACTGACCAGCGTAGGCCGCGCATTCGGAACATGGACAAAAGAAGGACAAGATCAGCCTCTGCTTATGATGATCGGCAAATACGGATCCCCGCAAGAGGTCGACGACCATTTTTTTACAGATCCGATCCCGTATCTGATTTAAAGGGGTCGGAACGTTCTGATGACCAGAATGAATAAAGAGAGGGTTATAATATGAATTCCAAATATACGCATGTCTTTTCTCCAATTAATATCAGGGGAATCGATTTTAAAAACCGCATTGTCTTAGCACCGCCGTCTCCAAACCTTGCAGGTACAGACGGAGAGATCACACCAGAGTTTATTGACTGGTTCCGCATGTTTGCACGCGGCGGTGTATGTACTATCTACGTCGGAAACTCATCCATTGATATCACAGAGTGTAAAGACGAAGCTTTCCAGCTGGATCTGGGCGATGACTGCCGCATCCGGAATCTTGCCCGCTTTGCTGACATGGGGAAGCAGTATGGCTGTCATGCTTCTCTGGAGATCAACCATAATGGAGAAAACACTGCCTTTGAGACAGTTGGACATGCTCCGTTCAGTTCCTCACCGAACATCTCTTCAACGGAGCTGGCTCGGGCAAAGCGGCTCGGACGTGATCCGATCCCGGCAATTGAGATGGATCAGGCAAAGATTGACGAAACCGTTATGAAATACGGCATGGCTGCACAGCGTATGAAACGGGCAGGCATGGATATCTGTCTGGTGCACGGCGGGCATGGTAATCTGATCAGCCAGTTCACCAGTCCTTTATATAACCACAGGACGGATAAATACGGCGGGTCCATTGAAAACCGTGCACGTTTTGCAATCGAGGTCTGCGACAAGATCCGTGAACTTTGCGGCGAAAAGTTTGTTATCGAATTCCGTATCTCTGCAGATGAGATCGCGGAAGAAGGCATGCATTTTGATGAAACGCTGCAGCTGATCGGACTTCTGAAAGATCATATTGATATTCTGCATGTGTCCGCAGGACTGCACAGCGATTTCAACATGAAATATTATCGCAACTGGTGCCAGAACTATATGATGTCAAGAGGCTTTAATGTACATTATGCCGCTGACGTTAAGAAAGCATATCCGGACCTGCTTGTGACAACCGTTGGCTCTATCACCAGCATAGAAATGGCAGAAGAGATCATTGCAAACGGCTGGGCAGATTTTGTTGCAATGTGCCGTCCGCTTATGGCCGACCCTGATATGCCAAATAAATATGCACACAATCAGCCGGAAGAACACCGTCCTTGCTTGCGGTGTGATACCTGCACCAAGCACCTGATGATTCCGAAACCAATTTTCTGTGCAGTCAATCCAATGTCTGCCATGACTTCAGAGCTTCGTGACGGCGTTGTCCCGAAAGCAACGGTAAAGAAAAGAGTTGCAGTTGTCGGAGCCGGACCTGGCGGCGTGCAGGCAATGATGACGCTTGCTGATAGAGGTCATGACGTAACGCTTTATGAAGCTAGTGATAAAGTGGGTGGTAATGTCATCGAAGCTGCACAGCCTCCTTTCAAAATTGACTGTGCAGATTATCTGAAATGGCTGCAGTATCAGGTTGGCAAATATGAAAAGGCCGGTGTCCGTGTACTGATGAATACCAAAGCAACCAAAGAGATCCTGGATAAAGAAGAATATGATGCTGTGATCATCGCGATCGGCGCTGATCCGCGTCTCCCGGATGTGCCGGGTGCAGACAAATATCCTGTCAGCTGGGCACCTTACGGGGAATCACATCCGGAAACTGTGGGACAGAAAGTGGTGATCATTGGTGCTGGTTCTGTTGGTATTGAAGCAGCGATCGATCTGAAGGATCAGGGCAGAGATGTTGTCGTTATCGAGATGGATAATGAAGGAACCAGCTATTCCCGTATGCATGCAGCTGCAGGCCCGAGCGCAAGAGAACTGCTTAACATTACCAAAGAGAAGGAGATCCCGATCTATTACGAGAATCGCCTGGCAGAAGTTGGCGATGGCTATGTGCTTTGTACTAATACAGCCACAAATGAAACGGTGCGCTACGAATGCGACAGTGTCTTGTCCGCCATGGGAATGATCCCGCGGATGGAAGAAGCTAATTCACTTCGCCGCAGTGCTCCGGAAACGGATGTTTATATTATCGGAGATGCAAAGGAAGCTGGAACGATTTCCAACGCTGTGAACCAGGCATTCCAGGCAGCTCTGCATATTTAAGTAAGAAAGGAAAAACCGCTATGTATACGTTTAGACCTTATACCGAGCGCGTCGCAAGACTGCGCGATGCGGTCCGTGACAGGCTCATGGTTGCTGACGCCGCCAAATCGCGGCTGCAGCTGGAGGCACTGAAAAAGTATCGGAAATATCCGCCGCTGCTGCAAAAACCATACATCTCTCTCTACGTTCTTGAGCGTATGCCTCTGAACATCCAGGAAGATGAGTATTTCTTTGGCAACCTTGGCTGCAAAGGCTTTGGCAATGCAGGAGGCATGATGTGGCTGAGCGCGGATATTGAAAATACCTGGCCTATCCAGGAAGACGGTCTTCATCATGCGCCACTGGACGATCCATTTTACTCCAAGCAGCTGATGGCTATTTCGCCAGAAGACCTGAAAGAGCTGCGCGCGATCGCAAAAGAACGTGCAGAGATTTTGGGTGGTTTCGGTGCGCAGGACTGGCTGCCGGATGGTGTGGAAGAACTGTTCTGCCTTCAGGCGAACCCATCCGGAAAGATCGGTGGTTGGCCAATCTATCTGCCTCCTGGACATCTGACCCCGGGTTACCAGAATATCATCCGCGATGGCTACGGAAAGATCCGCAAGCAGGCGCAGGATTGGCTGGATGAACGCGAAGGCAATATCATGGGCGATGACATAGGCAAGTATATGTTCTACAAAGCCGCTACCGTTGCCTGCGATGGCGCGATCACACTGACCCGCCGCTATGCTGATCTGGCAAGAGAACTGGCAGAGAAAGCAACGGACCCGGCTAAGAAAGCAGAGTATGAAAGCCGTGCGGAAAGTCTGGATTGGATCGCTACCGAGACCCCTCGAACCTTCTGGGAAGCATGCCAGATGGCGATGTTATACGATGTATTCCTGAAGTCCGATAATGACCCGGGTGTCATCAGCATGGGTCGTTTTGACCAGTATACCTGGCCGTTCCTGAAGAAAGAACTGGAAGAGGGCACTATCACCCTGGACGAGGCGCAGGAGTATGTGGATGGCTTCTTCCTGAAGATCAACACGTTTTATCATGGTGGCTTCGGTATCAATGCGCAGACCTCTGGTATTGGTGTTTCCTTCCAGCACACCACAATCGGGGGCATGGATCCGGAAACTGGTGAGGATGCCGTGAACCCTGTTTCTTACATGGTGCTGGAGACGATGGCTCGTCTGGATCTGCATGACCCAACGATCTCACTTCGTGTCACGAAGAACACGCCTAAGGAGATGTGGGACTGTGCGATGGCAGCATCCACCCGTGTTGGCGGATTGCCGCTGCTGCAGAATGATGAGATCATTGTTCCTTCGCTCACAAGAGAACTTGGATTCAGTCTGGAAGACGCGCGGAACTTCGCATTCATTGGCTGTCAGGAGATCACCGGATCCGGCAATGACTACCCGGCTCCGAACGGATCCGCAATGGGCCATAACGGAATCTTCTGGGCAATCGCACTGCTGATGGCCATCAACAACGGCATCAACCCGATCAACGGCGCACAGTGTCCGGAGAAAGTACGTTCCGGATATCTGTATGACATGGAGACGTTTGACGATGTCAAAGCAGCGTTCGAAAAAATCTGCACCTGGATGCTGACTTGGTCAGCAACGTTGAACAATCTGACCGAGCATGAGTATCCGCGTCTGTTCCCATATCCAAACCTTTCCATCTCCACGGAAGGATGTATGGAATCCGGTAAAGATGTGTCCGAGGGTGGTGCAAAATACAACAGTTACGGTGGAACGGCAACAGGTCTTGCAACGACGGCCGATTCTCTGACCGCTCTGAAATATATCGTTTATGATAAAAAGATTGCAACTCGCGAAGAGTTCCTGCAGGCGATCCTGGATAACTGGGAAGGCCATGAGGAATTACGGCAGATCGTGCTGAACACGGTCCCGCATTACGGAAACAATGATCCGTATGCAGACGAATCGATGACTTATGTCATGAATCTGTACTATAATATCACACGCGCATTCTCGACCTGCCGGTGCACCACCTACAAGTGCGGCACCTTTGGTGCTTCCGATCACGTAGTACAAGGTGAGATCACCTGGGCAACTCCGGATGGAAGAAAGACCGGCGATCCGATCGCGGATGCCTGCAGTCCGGCACAGGGAAGAGATAAGTGCGGACCAACCTCCGTGCTGACTTCAGCTACGAAATACGAGCAAGGTCATCTTATGGATGGTATGGCGCTGAACCTGAAGATCCATCCGACTTCCCTGCAGGGAGATGAGGGCATTACCAAGCTGGAGCACCTGACCCAGACCTATTTCAATCAGGGCGGCATGGAAGTCCAGTACAATGTGGTCGATGGTGAAACGCTAAGAAAGGCGCAGAAGAACCCGGAGAAATATCACAATCTGGTTGTGCGTATTGCAGGCTTCTCTGCATATTTCGTGGATATGACCGAGGCAATGCAGAATGACATCATCTCACGTGCTGAGCACAGAATGTAGACTTTTAAAAATAATATTTAAAGGAGAAGGAACATGCAGGAATATAAACTTTTTCTGGCGGGGGAATGGACCGCAACAGAAAGCGGAACAGTTAAGGAAGATTTAAATCCGGCGGACGGAAGCGTGTTTGCAAACGTGCATTTTGCAGGACCTGCCGAGATTGAAACAGCAATCAGCAAAGCAGTAGAAGCTCAAAAAGAATGGGGAGCACTGCTTCCGGAAGCAAGAGAGGCAGTTCTTCTGAAAGCTGCAGATTATCTGGCTGCAAATATGGAATCCTTTGCAGGACGGCTGATCGCAGAAAGCGGTTCAGCATTCATGAAGACCATGGGAGAACTGGAAGAGTGTGTCAATATTTTCCGGGCAGCTGCAGGAGAGTGCAGAAGAGTCGACGGCCAGTTGTATCCGGCAGATATGCCGGGACAGGTATCGGCCTTTGTTCCACAGCCTTTGGGAGTTGTACTTGGAATTGGTCCATTTAATTATCCGGTGCTCCTTTGCTTAAATAAAGTGGCTCCGGCAATTGCAGTTGGAAATTCCTTTATCTTAAAACCGTCAAGTGATACTCCGGTTACCGGACTGATGATCGCGGAATGTCTGGAGGCAGCTGGACTTCCAAAGGGTGTCTTTAGTGTACTGCCGATGAGCGCAGATCTGGCAGAAACGGTGATCGCGGATCCAAGAGTGAAAATGGTCGCATTTACCGGGTCCACAGCAGCAGGTAAAAAGATTGCCGTGAAAGCAGCAGAAAACCTGACAAAATGCGCACTTGAAATGGGTGGTAAGAATCCGATCATCGTGTTAAAAGATTTTGATATTGCAAAAGCTGTTGATATCTGCGCATTCAGTGCATACTTCCATCAAGGCCAGATCTGTATGGCTGGTGCAAGAGTTATTGTAGAAGCACCAATCTATGATGCGTTCTGCGAGGCTATGAAGACGAAAGCAGAAGGCATCAAAGTTGGACCGCCTGAAGAAGTGACGACAATCGTAGGACCGTTGATCCATGAAGAAAAATGTGCATTTATTGATGAGCTGATCGCCGATGCTGTCGGCAAAGGTGCAAAAGTGCTTACAGGTGGAACGCATGAGGGACCATATTATGCACCAACTGTTGTAGCAGATGTGACAACTGACATGCGTATCTTCTACGAGGAGTGCTTTGGCCCGATCATTCATATCACCAAGGCAAATGATGCAGACGATGCATTAAGGCTTTGCAATGATAATGCATATGGACTTTCCTCAGCCCTTTTGACAAATGATATTTCAACCGCTTTGACGCTTGCACCGCAGATGGAATCTGGTATGGTTCATGTGAATGATTCGACCGTTATGGGTTCCAGAAGGGCACCATTCGGAGGTGTGAAACAGAGCGGAATGGGCAGAGAAGACAGCGCTTTCTCTGTAGATGAATTCACAGAAAAGAAATGGATCACCATCCAGTATGGCGACCGCGGATATCCGTGCTGATCACAATTTGCTTATAAAAAAGGCTCCCTTCATCAGGGAGCCTTTTTTTATAAATATGCGTTATTGAT
This sequence comes from Lachnospiraceae bacterium, assembly GCA_017536965.1. Classification (GTDB taxonomy): domain Bacteria; phylum Bacillota; class Clostridia; order Lachnospirales; family Lachnospiraceae; genus RGIG5612. Next base: position 10,200 of record JAFWCK010000095.1, read on the forward strand.
AATTGTCATAAATTTCGGCAATATAGTGTTCCATCTTTTCACGGGAGACATCGCCCGGACACATTACATGGAACCAGTTATGGTCAAGGGCATCCTGGGCAATCGCGATGGCATCTTCCCGGGAAACGCCGCAGTCTTTTAACGGTTTGATGCCGCATTCACGCATCAGGCCCCGGACTCTATCTGCTACGAGATCTGCTGCTTCTTTAGCACCCGTTCCTTCCGGAATGGCCACGCCCATGGCATCTGCGATCTGAAGGATCTCTGCCGGTTTATCTTCTGCAACAATGCGGAGCGTTTCCGGGATGGAAAGAGCGCAGCAATGACCATGTTCCATGTGAAATTTAACACCTGCCTCATGGTCAAAGCAATGTCCGATATGCACACTCATTGTTGCAAACGCAATACCTGCGATATTTGATGCGAACAGAAGGTTTGTTCTGGCTTCCAGGTTCTCCGGCTCGTTCATTGCAATCGGAAGATTGTTTACGATCAGACGGATCGCATGCAGAGCAAGAAGCATATCTCTCGGATTTGGAGCTACAGATGTGCTGGCCTCAACCGCATGGCTTAATGCATCAAAACCGGAATAGACCGTTACGGACTTCGGGCAGCTTACGGTAAGCTTCGGATCGAGAACTGCAAGCTCTGCCGGCCGTAAAACAACCTTCTTTGTATCGGTAGACAGTTCATGGATCACACACATTGGCGTGTTCTCACTTCCGGTTCCGGCATTGGTTGGAATTGCATAGACCGGAGTCTTTACTACGAATCCCGGGTTTCCGTTTTCTTCCATATATTTGCGGATCGAGTCTCCATTATCAAGAACGACGCCGGCTGCTTTTGCAGCATCCATCGTGGAACCGCCGCCCACAGCCAAAATAATATCTGCACCGGTCTGCGCGATCTTTGCAGCCAGTTCATCGACGACGGTATCCGGGGTATCCGGAAGGATCTCGTCGTACATGCTGTATGCAAGCCCTTCTTCTTTCAACGCATTCTCGACCAATTTTACAATTCCCGCTTTTCGGACACCAGCGTCACAGCAGATAAATACATGTTTATATCCTTTTTCTGCAATCTGTTTTGCCATTTCTCCTACGGCATTATCTCCGAAAAGAACCGGACATAACTGTTGATATAATGCAGCCACTTTTTTATTCCTCCTTATCAAAGTGATATTTGATCATTTTCCTAATAGTAGCACACCTTGGATTTGCCAGGCAAGTTATGCACAACAGGAATTTCGGAACCGTTTTAGGTTGAGTTTAAACATTCCTTATTATATAATATTCTGGCGTGATAGGATAATATTTTGAAACAATCTGTTTAAAATATTATTGAAAAAGGGGAAAAAAATGTATCAGAATGCACCAATTTCAGACCGGGTAAAATACGTCAGAAATCTGTATCGGACAACGAGACCGAAGATCGATATCAGCCGTTATCGTCTGATCACGGAATTTTATCAGGAAAATCCGCAGCTTGTCGGGATCCTGAAACGGTCAAAGAACTTAAGAAATCTGTTTGAAAAAATGCCGACACCGGTGAGAGATCATGAGATCATCGTCGGTTATCCGGGCGTAGAATACAGATGCAGCCCGTTGTTCCCGGAAAACTCTTTTGCCTGGTTTTTGAATGAGATCGACACACTTGGAACTCGTTCTGTCGACCAGTACGATCTGGATGAAGAAGATAAAAAATATATTAAACAAACGGGTCAGTTCTGGGTAAAGAACTGTATGAGTGCAGCGATCGACGCAATTTACCCGGATGAGTATTACAATGATATTCTCGGTAATGGTGTTCTGAATTACCGTGATCATGAGAACTGCCAGAATCCGATCGGCCACTATTGCGGCAATTTCTGGACAGTGGTTGACAGAGGATTAGGCAGTGTACTGGAAGAAGCACGGGCTAAAAAAGCAGAGCTTCTGGAAAAAGGAATCCAGGGTCATGACGGCAGAAGGTTTGAGTTTTACCGTGCGGTCGAGACTGTCACAGAAGGCATTATTATTTACACCAAACGGTATGCGGCAGAGTGCTTGCGTCAGGCAGAAACCTGTGAAGATCCAAAACGGAAAGAAGAACTTCTTTCCATGGCTGACAGTCTGAACTGGATCATGGAGAATCCATGCAGAACTTATTATGAAGCACTTCAGGCATGCTATCTGTATCAGATGGGAATGATCCTGGACGCACAGCTTCACGGAATCAGCTACGGCCGTCTGGATCAGTATGTTGGCAAGTATGCAGAAAGAGATATCGCTGAAGGCCGTCTGACCCAAGAAGAGGCACAGGAGCTGACAGATATGTTCATTCTGAAGATCGCTGAGTGCAACAAAGTCTGGTCTGAGCGTGCAACGAGAACCGGCCCGGGATATACATCCGGACAGCTGATCACACTTGGCGGTGTTGATAAAGACGGCAATGATGCCTCAAATATTGTGACCTATATGGTCCTGCAGTCATCTGCCAGATTAAAACTGCATAACCCGCCGCTGGCTCTGCGTATTCATGACAATACACCGGAAGAACTCTGGGAGGCAGGTCTGGAAACGACAAAACAGGTTGGAGGCGTTCCTTGCTTTGAGTATGATAACGTTGCGATTGAGAGTTTCCTGAAGAGAGGCATTCCGCTGGAGGATGCAAGAAACTACTGCCTGATCGGCTGTGTGGAGCCTTGTATCTGCGGCAGCGAATTCTCTAACTCGGGCGGTGACGGAAACAACTCCTATACGATCCTGCCTAACGCACTGTGGTGCGCGATCAACAACGGCTGCAATCCGTTCACGTTCCCGGGAGGACCGGAACCAAAGTCGACGGGTCCTAAGACAGGATACCTTTATGAGATGAAGAGCATGGACGAAGTCCTTGCAGCGTATAAAACACAGATTGATTTCTTTACCAAGTGGCAAGTCTCCATGGTCAGCTGCTATGAGTATGTTTATGGTATTATGACACCGCTTCCGCTTCTTTCCGCTACGATGGAAGGCTGCATGGAACAGGGTCTTGATGTTATGTGGGGAGGTGCAAAATATAACGGCGCCGGCAACTCCAGCATCGGTCATGGTAATGTCGCAGACAGCCTGAACATTATCGATCAGGTATGCTTCCGCGACAAGATTGCTACAACAAGGGAACTGTACGATGCCCTTATGGCAAACTGGGAAGGTTATGAAGACCTGCATCAGTATATTATGGGACGCTGCAAACATTTTGGAAATAACGATCCGGAAGCAGATAAATATCTGAAGTTTGTTGCTGATACCTATTCAGAAGGAATTACCAGAGGCTGGAGCAGCAGAAACTGTTCCTGGACAGCAGGATGCTGGCCTGTGACATTGAACATTGCACTTGGTGCAACTGTCTGTGCTACACCAGACGGAAGAAAGGCTGGTCAGCCGATGTCTGATGGTATTTCTCCAGTTCAGTCAATGGATAAGAGCGGTCCGTTTGCAACGATCAACTCCATCCTTAAATTTGACCAGAGCAACTATGCGAATGGAACTCTTTGCAATATGAAATTCCATCCGACAGCTCTCCAGGGCGAGGGAGGAAATAAAAAGCTTCGTGCTGTTATGGAAACATATTTCAAGAACGGTGGAATGGAGCTTCAGCTGAATGTTGTTTCGGCTGAAACACTGCGGAAAGCACAGGAGAAACCGGAAGATTATCAGGATCTGGTTGTTCGTGTCGCCGGATTCTCCGCTTACTTCGTAGAGGTTTATAAAGAAGCACAGGACGATCTGATCCGTCGTACAGAATTAGCTATTTAGGATTATAAAAGAATCATCAGGAAGGAATTATTTGAAATGGGAACAGGAAATGTACAAGAACCAGTTGGCCGTCTTTATGACATTCAGGGATTTTCCGTTCAGGATGGTCCGGGAATCCGGACGACAGCATTCCTGAAAGGCTGTCCGCTTCGCTGCCCTTGGTGCCACAGCCCTGAGTCGCAGTTGTATAAAAAACAGTTAAGTTGGATGTCTATGCGCTGTCTTGGAGTAGAAGCCTGCAAATCACGCTGCATCAATGCCTGCACGAAAGGTGCCATTGAATTGGGGCAGACCAGAAAAAATATCCAGGATAATTCTGATATCCAAATGATCCACGTAAAGAGAGATATCTGCGATGACTGCGGCGACTGCGCAGAAAAATGCTATGCGGAAGCTCTGTATCTTTGCGGGAAAGATTATACGGTGAGTGAATTGGTCGAACGTCTCATGCAGGATAAAAACTTTTATGATACTTCCGGCGGCGGCGTCACGATCTCTGGCGGCGAACCTCTGATGCAGATCGATTTTGTGGAGCAGGTACTGAAAAAACTGAAAGAGAACGGCGTCCACACTGCATTGGATACGACTGGCTATGCAAAATGGGAAGTGCTGGAGAGGACCACACCATATACGGATCTCTACCTTTACGATCTGAAACATATGGACAGTAAAAAACATGAGGCTGTCGTTAAAGTTCCGAATGAGCCGATCCTGGAAAACGTGCAGAAACTTGCAGCAAAGGGGAAAAAACTGCAGATCAGGATCCCTGTCATCCCGTTGTTTAATCATGATGAAGAAAATATCAGAAAAACGGCA
>JAFWCK010000096.1 GCA_017536965.1 Lachnospiraceae bacterium
AGTCCTTTTTAATGGAAACTAAACATCCAAGAGATATATAAGGAGGAAATGAAAGTGAAAAGGAATTTAGCAACAAAAATCGTCGTCTTCCTTGCAGCAGCTGTTTTAGTCATTGGTATGCTTGCAGCCTGCGGTAAGAAAGAAGAGCCGGCACCGGCACCAACAGCATCCGCAGCAGTTACCCCTGGCGACGCTGATGCAGCTGCAGCAGCAGAAGTTGATGAACTGATCGCAGCTATTCAGGTTCAGGAGTGGACGGAAGGCAATGATGAAAGATGCGCAGCAGCTAAGGCAGCATGGGACGCATTAACTCCGGCACAGAAAGAACTGGTCGAAGAGTATGATTACTTCGGAAGAGACACCGGTGATGCATCTCAGGATGATCCTCTGAATCAGGACGGAATCGGCGCAAACGAGATCCTGGTCGTAAGCTTTGGTACATCCTTTAACCAGAGCCGTACACAGGACATCGGAACCATTGAGCATGCAATCGCAGAAGCATTTCCGGATTGGTCCGTCAGAAGAGCATTCACAGCTCAGATCATCATCAACCACATCCTTGCTCGTGATGGCGTAAAGATCGACAACGTTCAGCAGGCTCTGGACAGAGCAGTTGAAAACAAAGTTCAGAATCTTGTCGTTCAGCCTACTCACTTAATGCATGGTGCAGAGTATGATGAACTCGTTGGCATTCTGGATGGCTACAAAGACAAATTTGCAAGCGTGAAGGTTGCTGAGCCTCTTCTGGGCGAAGTAGGCGCAGACCCAACTGTCATCAATGCAGACAAAGAAACAGTTGCAAAAGCAGTCGTAGATCATACGCTGAGCGAGTTCGGCGGACAGGCTCAGGCTGATGCAGAAGGTACAGCACTGGTTCTTATGGGACACGGAACTTCCCATACAGCAAATGTTACCTACAATCAGATGCAGGCACAGATGGATCAGCTGGGATACAAGAACGTATTCATCGGTACTGTTGAGGGCGAGCCGGAAGATACCGAGTGCAGCGTTGTCATCGAGAAAGTGAAAGCAGCTGGATACAAGAAAGTCATCTTAAGACCGCTGATGGTCGTTGCTGGTGACCATGCTAACAACGATATGGCAGATGAAGAAGATCCGGAATCCTGGGTCAGCATGTTCAAAGCATCCGGAAACTTCGATGATGTTACCTGCATCATCAAAGGCCTTGGCCGTATTCCGGAAGTTGAAAATCTGTACGTTGCTCATATCGGAGCAGTTCTTCAGTAAGAAGCAGACTTTCTAAATGGCTTGAACAAAAGCCAGACACACAGACTTGATTTACTATCGTCCCGCAGGCCAAAGTGCCTGTGGGACGAAAGTTGCGTTTATACTATGGAGAAAATGATGAAAAAAAGAGTGATCATTTTAATCACCTGCCTGCTTTTTGCCCTGCTGGCAGCAGGCTGCGGCGGAAAAAAAGAAGAGACAAATGCAGCAGGACTGGCAGACGGCATCTACACGGTTGATGTAGATACCGGCAGCAACATGTTTCATGTGAATGAAGCGATGCATGGCAAAGGGACGCTGACTGTTGCAAATGGAGAAATGACGGTGCATATCACACTGGCTTCCAAGAGCATTGTGAATGCATTTTACGGTACCTCTGAGGAGGCACAGGCAGACGGCGCCAAACTGATCGAACCTACGGTCGACCAGGTTACTTATGATGACGGGATCACGGACGAAGCATATGGCTTTGATTTCCCGGTGCCTGCAATCGGCGAGCCATTTGATGTTTCCATCATCGGAACACATGGGAACTGGTACACCCATCCAATGACCGTAACAAACCCGGTGAAAACGGAGTAAACAGGCAAAGCTGGCAGCAGACAAAGCTGGCAGCAGGCAAAGCTGGCAGCAGGCAAAGCAGCCAATAAAAAAAAACACGACAGAAAAGATCGACAGAACAGACAGGAGTTATTATGGCAATACTTATGATTGGCATCGATCATAATAAAGCGGATCTTGATGTGAGGAGCGAGTTCTCCTTTACAACAAAGAAGATGACGGAAGCGCTGGATTTCTTTATGGGACAGAAAGGCGTGGACGGCGCGGTTATGATCTCCACCTGCAACCGGATGGAACTCTGGCTGAGTACATCTGAGGATCTGCTTGGTTCTCCGGTGCAGATGCTTTGCGATCATATGGGGATAGACAGAGAACAATACGATCAGTATTTTATTGAGCGTGAAAATAAAGAAGCAGTGAGCCACCTTTTCCGGCTGTCGGCCGGATTGGAATCCAAGATCGTCGGGGAAGGACAGATCCTGACACAGATCGGGGATGCCGCTGCTTTTGCAAGAAGCTGTTATGCGACGGATAACATCATGGAGGTGCTGTTCCGTCAGGCAGTAACAGCGGGCAAACGAGTGCGGACAGAGACAGATCTTTCCACCGCGGACCGTTCCGTTATCCATACCGCACTGGAGATGCTGAAAAAAGAAGGTATCACTGTGGAAGGCAAAAAATGTCTGGTCATCGGAAACGGCATGATGGGCCGGCTTTCCGCGCAGACTTTGATGGATCAGGGCGCGGACGTGACCGTTACCGTGCGGAAATACCACAGCGGTATTGTGGATGTTCCGTTCGGAGCAAAGCGTATTGATTACGATGAAAGATACGGACTGATCCCGGACTGCGATATGATCGTCAGTGCTACGAGCAGTCCGAATTATACATTGACAAAGGAGAGACTGGAGCCCCTTTCAATCGACCATCCGATCCCGGTCATTGACCTGGCGGTCCCGCGTGACGTGGAGCCGGAGGTGGCACAGTTTCCATGGGCAACTCTTTATGATATCGATTCATTCCAGATCGATATCCATTCTGATAAATTCAACGCAAATCTGGAAAAGGCAGAAACGATCCTCGACGAAGAAAAAGAACATTTCCGCGAGTGGTACGAAGGAAGAGACATCGTGCCGACGATTCAGGCTATCAAGAAAACAGCAGGCGAAGACGTGCTTTTGCGTATGACGCCGATGTTTAAGAAAATGCATTTTGCGGACGGGCAGAAAGACCGCCTGGAGAAGGAAGTGGAAGGTGCTTCCGAACGCATGATGAACCATCTGCTGTTTGGCCTGCGCGGACAGCTTTCGGACAATACGTTCCGGGAAGTTCTGGATGCGATGACTGCCGTTCTGCATGAAGACAAAAACGACTAGAAAGATAAAAACGATTAAAATAGACAGAAACGAATAGTAAGAAAAAAACGAACAGGAAGGTAAAACAATGGATTTAACGATCAGACCAAGAAGATTACGTACCAGCGAAACGCTGCGCAAAATGGTAAGAGAGACCCGCATGGATCCGGCATCGCTTATTTATCCGATGTTTGTGATGGATGGCGAGAACAAGGTAGAGGAGATTGAATCCCTGCCAGGCCAGAACCGTTACACCGTCGACAGAATGGGCGAAGAATTAGAACGCCTTCTGGATGCAGGCGTGACCAACGTCATGTTTTTTGGCATCCCGGATGTCAAAGATGAAGTAGGAAGCGGCGCCTATGCTGAAGATGGCGTTGTACAGAGGGCCCTTCGCCTGACAGCAGAAAAGTACCCGGATATCTACCGTATTACGGATGTCTGCATGTGTGAGTATACCTCTCATGGCCACTGCGGTGTGCTCTGCGGACACGATGTTGATAACGATAAAACATTAGAGCTACTCGCAAAGACCGCACTTTCACATGTAGAGGCAGGATCCCAGATGGTTGCTCCGTCAGACATGATGGACGGCCGTATTGCTGCGATCCGCGAATGTCTGGATGAGAATGGTCATACCAATATCCCAATCATGTCATACGCAGTGAAGTTTGCATCTGCATTCTATGGCCCGTTCCGCGAGGCAGCCGGATCGGCACCGTCCTTCGGCGACCGCAAGAGCTATCAGATGGATTTCCATAACCGCCGCGAAGCTTTGAAAGAAGCAATGCTGGATGTGGAAGAAGGCGCCGACATCATCATGGTAAAACCGGCGATGTCCTATCTGGATCTGGTCCGCGAGGTGCATGACATGACAGACCTCCCGATCGCAACATACAGCGTGAGCGGAGAATATGCCATGGTCAAAGCAGCTGCACAAAATGGCTGGATCGATGAAGACCGCATTGTCTGCGAAATGGCTACTGCCGCATTCCGTGCAGGCGCAGACATCTATATCACCTATTATGCAAAAGAACTTGCGAAGTTTATCAAAGAAGGAAGGATTGGATAATGGGAAAATCAGAACAGTTATTTGAACGCGCAAAAAAAGTGATCCCGGGCGGTGTGAACAGTCCGGTCAGAGCGTTCGGCTCTGTTGGAATGACACCGCGGTTTATCAGCCGCGCAAAGGGGTCGCGTATTTTTGATGTAGACGGAAATGAATATATCGATTTCATCGGATCCTGGGGACCGATGATCTTAGGACACGGACATCCGCTGGTGCTGGATGCTGTTACAAAGGCTGCTCAGGAAGGACTGAGCTATGGCGCAGCAACGGAACGTGAAGTGATTATGGCGGAACTGATCTGTGAGATCGTTCCATCTATTGAGATGGTGAGGATGGTCAATTCCGGAACGGAAGCAGTAATGAGCGCGATCCGTGCAGCCAGAGGTTTTACCGGGAAAGATAAGATCATCAAATTTGCAGGATGCTATCACGGACACAGTGATGCGCTGCTGGTGGCAGCCGGGAGCGGCCTGATGACGCAGGGAATCCCGGGAAGTGCCGGTGTGCCGGAAGGCTGCACAAAAGATACACTGACCGCCGTTTACAATGACCTGGACAGTGTGAAGCAGCTGTTTGAAGCAAATCCAAACGAGGTCGCAGCCATCATCGTTGAGCCGGTTGCAGCCAATATGGGAGTGGTGCTTCCGGAGGATGGTTTTCTGCAGGGCCTGCGCAGAATCTGCGATGAGAACGAAGCGCTTTTGATCTTTGATGAAGTCATTACCGGTTTCCGTCTGGCGTTGGACGGCGCACAGGGGTATTACAATGTCAAACCGGATCTGACGACATTTGGCAAGATCATCGGCGGAGGCATGCCGGTCGGCGCATACGGCGGAAGAAAAGAGATCATGGAGCAGGTTGCTCCTTTAGGCCCTGTTTACCAGGCAGGCACATTGAGCGGCAATCCGGTGGCAATGGCAGCCGGGATCGCACAGCTGACGGTCTTAAAAAACTTCCCGCAGTTTTATAAAGATCTGAATGCAAAGAGTGACCGGTTCTTTGAAGAAATGCATAATATCTTAAACAGTAAGGGGATTCCGCACTGCCTCAATCACGTTGGTTCCTTGGGAAGCATATTCTTTACAACCGAAAAAGTCAGAGATTATGCATCCGCACAGACCAGTCATACAAGAAAGTTCCGGATGTATTTCAAACACATGATAGAGAAGGGAATTTATATTGCACCGTCTCAGTTTGAGGCAATGTTTATTTCCGCCGCGCATACCGAAGCAGATCTGGCAACTACATTAGAGGCGGCAGGAGATTTGATCGTATGAAAAAAATAGTAGTTGGAAGCAGAGACAGCAGACTGGCAGTTTTGCAGAGCATGACCGTTGTAGATCATATCAATGAAACAATGGATGATGCTTTTGCAGAGCTGCAGACGATGAAGACGACCGGTGATAAGATACTGGACCGTACCCTGGATAAGGTTGGCGGCAAAGGACTGTTTGTAAAAGAACTGGATCTGGCGTTGCAGTTGGGACGCGTGGATATCACCGTGCATTCTCTGAAGGATGTGCCGATGGAACTGACAGAAGGTCTTCCTTTGATTGCATTTTCCAAACGGGAAGACCCGCGCGATGTGCTGATCCTGCCGGAAGGTGTCACAGAGATGGATCCGTCTAAGCCGATCGGCTCTTCCAGTCTGCGCCGTGTGCTGCAGCTGAAAAAGATCTTTCCGGATTACAAAATTGAGCCGGTCAGAGGAAACCTGCAGACGCGCCTGCGTAAACTGGATGAAGGCCAGTTCTGTGCGCTGGTGCTGGCAGCAGCAGGCATCAAAAGACTTGGTCTGGAAAACCGTATCAGCCGGTATTTTACCGTGGATGAGATCATCCCGGCAGCCGGCCAGGGGATCATTGCCGTGCAGGGAAGAGATGGAGAGGACCATGAGTATCTGGAAGGATATGAGGATCCAAATTCCCGTTATGCAGCCATCTGCGAACGGGCTTATGTAAGAGAATTAAATGGAGGCTGTACTTCTCCGGTCTGTGCACATGCACAGATTGAGGGAGATATGATCACACTCCGTGCATTATATTTTGATGATGCATCCGAACAGTACTGGACGGAAACAAAGACTGGCGCTGTAAAGAATGTAGAAAAACTGGGCATCGATCTGGCCCGCAAAATGAAACAAAAAGCAGACAAACAGCAGGAGGTTCTATGAGCGGAAAAGTCTGGCTGGTAGGAGCAGGACCGGGAGATGCCGGTCTGTTCACATTAAAGGGAAAAGAAGTGCTGGAAAATGCGGACGTGGTCGTTTATGACGCACTGGTTGGCGCCGGCATTCTTTCGATGATCCCGGAAAAAGCAGAACTGATCTTTGCAGGAAAGCGCTCCGGCAATCATTATCTGAAACAGGAAGACACAAACAGAGTCCTTCTGGAGGAAGCACAGAAAGGGAAAAACGTGGTCCGCTTAAAAGGCGGCGATCCGTTCCTGTTTGGCAGAGGTGGAGAAGAGCTGGAACTGCTTGCGGAAAACGATATTCCATTTGAAATCGTTCCGGGCATCACCAGCGCATTTGCTGTGCCTGCTTATAACGGTATTCCGGTCACACACAGGGATTTCTGCTCCAGCGTCCATGTGATCACGGGACACAAAAGGGGCAATAACACATATGATATCGATTTTAAGGCATTGGTAGATACCAAGGGCACACTGGTCTTTCTGATGGGCATTGCAGCACTGCCGGATCTGACAAAAGGTCTTTTGGATGCCGGCATGGATCCGGATATGCCGACCGCTATCTTAGAGCGCGGTACAACGGCTGACCAGCACCGGATCACAGGCACCCTGGGTACCATCGTTGATATCTGCAGCCGGACGACTGTTTTAACACCGGCCATCATCGTAGTAGGCAAAGTAGTAAAACTGAACGAAGAGTTTGCGTGGTTTGAAAAACAGCCGCTGGCAGGCGTCAAGGTTTGCGTGACCAGACCAAAGGAACTGATCTCCACTATGTCATCTCTCCTGCGCAAAGAAGGCGCAGAAGTACTGGAGATGCCGGCGATCGCTGTCAAACCGGTGGAAGATAAAGCTCCGGTAGAAGCAGCTATTGAAGATCTTTCTGCAGGAAAATACCAGTGGATCGTCTTTACCAGTCCAAGCGGCGTGCGCATTTTTATGGATGAACTATTTGCCAAAGCAGACATCCGTGCACTGGCAAGCGTAAGAATCGCATCCATTGGCAAAGGGTCGGAGAAAGCTTTAAACGGATATGGATTGAAATCGGATTTCATCCCGTCTGTTTACGATGGCGAAACGTTGGGAAAAGAGCTGGCAGAGAAACTGGAAGAGGGCGATAAAGTCCTGATCCCGCGTGCTGCCATAGGCAATCCGCAGCTGGTGGAAGAACTTAAGAAAAAAGAAAATGTGACGGTGGATGACATCGCCACCTATGATACTGTTTATGAAACATCCCATGTACTGGATGAGCATGCTGCGATGGACAGTGATCCTTTTGACTTAGCAGTTTTCACCAGTGCATCTACAGTGAAAGGCTTTACGGAAAGCCTGAAAGGGATGGATTTTACAAAAGTGAACGCAGTCTGCATCGGAAAACAGACGCAGGCAGCGGCAGAACAATATGGCATGAAGACATGGACCGCTTCCAAGGCTACGTTGAAGGACCTTGTGGAATGCGTGAGGATTGCGGCTAAAGAGTTAAAGGAGGAAAGAGAATGAAAGGTATCGCATACGGAGTTGGCGTAGGCCCTGGAGATCCGGAATTAATGACATTAAAGGCAGTCCGCCTGATCAAAGAGGCAGACGTTATTGCAGTTCCGGGAAGAGAGAAAGATCTGACGGAGGCTGCAGCATATAAGATTGCTGCAGGCGCTGTTCCTGAAATCGCAGAAAAGACTTTGATCCCGATTCATTTTCTTCATGTAAAAGACCGTGCCAAGACGGACGAAGAGCATAAAAAAGGTGCGAAGATCATCGAAGAATATCTTGATCAGGGAAAGAACGTTGTGTTCATTACTCTTGGAGATTCCACCATTTACTGCACTTTCAGTTATCTGCAGCATTATCTGGAAGCAGATGGATATACCGTGAAACTGGTAAACGGAATCCCGTCCTTCTGTGCTGCTGCAGCCGCACTGAATATTTCTCTGACTGAATGGGATGAGCCGATGCATGTGATCCCGGCAGCACACAAGACCGAAGATCCGCTGGATCAGCCGGGTACGTATGTTCTGATGAAATCTGCAAGCTACATGAAAGATGTAAAAGATCTTTTAAGAGCAAGCGGCAAAGATGTGCAGTGTGTAGAAAACTGCAGCATGGAAAATGAAAAGATCTACCGCAGCGTAGACGAGATCCCGGATGATGCCGGCTACTTCTCGCTGATCGTTGCAAAGGAAAAGAAATAAAAATAACGCATGATCGAGATCAAAGATCTGACAAAAAAATTCGGTGATTTTACCGCGGTCGATAAGCTGAGCATGACGATCAAGACCGGAGAGTTCTTTGGACTTCTGGGGCCGAACGGCGCCGGTAAGACCACCACCATAAGTATGATGAGTACCGTGCTTCTCCCGACAAGCGGGGAGATCTTTATTGACGGGAAAAAACTGGACCGGAAAGCTTCTGCAGAAAAAAGGAAGCTTTCCGTTATTACGCAGGAATATTCCATGCGTCAGGATATGACCATGGATGAAGTAATGGAATATCAGGGACGTCTTTATTTTATGTCCCGCAAAGAGATCAAACAAAAGAGTGAAGAGCTCTTAGAGTTTGCGGGGTTACAGGAATTTCGCAAACGGACCGTGCGTCATCTTTCCGGCGGTATGAAGCGTAAGCTCATGATCTGCCGTGCGCTGATGATCGAGCCGGAGATATTGCTTCTGGATGAGCCGACGGCGGGCATGGATGCCTTAAGCCGCCGCCAGATGTGGAATCTTCTGCGGCAGGTCAACGTGCGAAATATGACGATCGTTCTAACGACACATTACATCGAAGAGGCTCAGGCACTCTGCGAGCGGGTGGCCTTGATCAACCGCGGCAAACTGCAGAAACTGGATACACCGACACAGCTGATCGAAGATCTGGGTGCCTTTGCGGTGGATGAAACATCCAAAGATGGACTGCTGTCCAAGTATTTCCACGACAGAGATGAGGCCATTGCATACCTGTCACAGGCAGGACCGGATGCCTCCTTCCGCGCGACAACGCTGGAAGATGTCTTTGTGGATGTAGCCGGACAGAAATTGGAGCGGAAATAAAAGTTACGGAATCGACAGTATGGGAATCTTAACAGTACTATGGGAAAAATGGGTCGAGTTCCGGCGGGATTTTTTTAAGATCACCGCTGCGGCTCTGATCACGCCTGTTATGTATCTGATCATTTTTGGCCTGGGAATTCAGACGACTTCCCACGGCGAACCATACCTGCACTTCCTGGTGCCGGGCGTGGTTGCTATGGCAACGATGACAGGCAGCTTTTCTGCCATCGCCCAGAACATGAGCGTGCAGAGACTGTACGAAAAAGCGCTGGATCAGGTCATGGTTTCCCCGACACCGCTCTGGCAGTTTATCTTAGGACAGGTGATCGGCGGGAGCCTTAGAGGTATGTACGCCGGCTGCATCATCCTTCTTTTGACTCTTCCGATCAGTACGGACCTTACGTTCAACGGATTATCCTTTTTGATCATGTTCCTGAACGGAACAGTCTTTTCTACCATCGCGCTGGTATTATCTTTCCTGGCAAAGAGCTATACCGACGCGCCGCGTTATACGTCTTACATCATTATGCCGATGTCGTTCTTGTGCAACACCTTCTTCTCCACAGATCAGATGCCTGTGGGGTTCCGTCAGGTGATCTCTTTTCTTCCTCTGTCGCAGAGCTGTGACATGATCAGAAAGATCGCCAATGGAGAATCTGCGGGATGGTTAGGGTTTGTGATACTGGCGGCATATCTGGCAATTTTCGGATTTATATCCGTCATGTTTATCTATAAAAAGAAGAACTTATAAGGGGGACATCATGGAAAAAGGATTACTTGTGATCAGCTTCGGCACATCCTATCAGGATACCTGTGAGAAGACGATCGCAGCATTGGAAAAAGATCTTGCTGCTGCATTTCCGGACCGTGCATTTTACCGTGCCTGGACCAGCGGTTTTATTCGTAAGAAATTAAAAGAGAGAGACGGCATTGCGATTTTTTCTCCGGAAGAAGCATTCGCAAAGATGAAAGAGGACGGTATCAAAGATGTCCTTGTCCAGCCGACCCATATGCTGGCCGGCGGCGAGTTTGAAAAAGTTACAGCCGCACTGAAACCATGCATGGATGCGTTTGAAAAAGCAGTGATCGGAAGACCGCTGATGGAATCGGAAGCAGATATCCGTGCGTTTGTGGAAACGCTTGCGGAAATAATCGGAGCAATCGCAGAAGATGAGATGGCTGTCTTTATGGGTCATGGCAGCAGCGAAACCAAGATCCCGGTCTACGATATGATCAACCGGATCTGCGAAGAAACGGGCCATAAAAACATTGTTGTAGGCACCGTGGAATTTGAGCCAGGCATTGCACCGGTCCTTGCCAAAGTGAAAGAACGAAACCCAAAGAAGGTTTATCTGGCGCCGCTCCTGGTCGTGGCAGGCGATCATGCCAACAATGATATGGCGGGCGATGATGAAGATTCCTGGAAGAACCAGATCGCAAAAGAAGGACCGCAGGTGGAATGCATCATCAGAGGCCTGGGTGAATATGAAGAGATCCGCGCGCTCTATGTACAGCACGCAAAGGAAGCGTAAAAACAAAGGGCTTGATAGAAAGCAAATGAGTAAAACGAAGCTGGCAAAAAGAATAGGACTCATATTGATCCTGATGGGACTGCTCCTGTCTCTTTTTGCCCTGCCTTCGTTTGCAGATGATACAAATGGAACATCCGTTATTGCAGAGACGGAAGAAAACCCAGACGGCGATAATGCCGCAGCAACAACCGGAACGACGTCAGGGGAGACGGCAGCGGACGCCTCTGGAGCTGTCGATGATTCTGCCGATGATGAGGCATACTGGAATCACGTGAAAAGCATCCAGCAGTGGGTCCGCGGACGGCACGCCGGAAAATACGGCATGTCTCCGGTCTATGCGCAGGATATCAAGGAAGGAACTTATGAGATCGAAGGTTCTTCCAACTCTGCGTACTTTAAGATCGCAAAAGCAGAGCTGACGGTGAAAGATGGACAGATGACGGCAAAGATTACTATTCCAAGTATGAGTTATCTGAATGTCTTCATGGGAACGGCAAAAGAGGCGATCGCGGCAAAGAAATCTGAATGGATCGATTTTAAAGAAGTCAACAAGCAGACGGTATTTACCATTCCGGTGGAAGCGCTGGATAAAGAGATTGACTGTGCTGCTTACAGTAAGGCGCGTAAAAAATGGTATGACAGAAAGATCGTGCTGGATGCATCATCGCTGCCGGAAGAAGCTCTCTTGATCGAGCTGCCGGATTATGCTTTAATCGAGGATGCGCTGAAAGCGTATGGCATCGATTCTGCAAAGGCAGCAGAGAGCATCAACACGCTGCCGGATACAGGCGAAGAAGACCCGGATGCCGATCCGGATCAGGTAAAAGATAATGCCGTTCTTTGGGAAGGGACACCAGTCCCGGTGGATATCAATTATCCGGACGGCGAGTTTTCCATTGAGGTGAATATGATCGGCGGCAGCGGGCGCGCCAGCATCAGTTCTCCGACGTGGCTTTTTGTGCGTGACGGAAAGGCTTATGCAAGGCTTCTCTGGAGCAGTGCATATTATGATTATATGATCATTGGTGATCAGAAGTTTTACAACCTGACAAAGGATGGAGGAAACTCCACTTTTGAGATCCCGATCGTTGTGATGGACGAGGCATTCCCGGTGATCGCAGATACAACTGCCATGGGAGATCCGGTTGAGATCCGCTATGAGCTGACGTTTTATTCCATGACGGTCGGATCCAAGGGCAAGATCCCGCAGGAAGCAGCCAAGAAGGTGCTGATCATTGCGGCAGCCATTCTGGTGGTTGGATTTGTACTGAATCTGATCCTGAAGAAAAAAAGGAAACAATAGTTATGCGTGAAGAATTGTACTTTCCACTGTTTGTGGATCTGACAAAAAAGAGCATCATTGTAGTTGGCGCAGGGAAGATCGCGGCTCGCCGTGTGAAATCCCTTCTTCCTTTTGTAGGGGCTATGAAAGTGATCGCACCGGAGGTTTCTTCTGAGATCACGGAGATGGCAGCATCATCGGAAGGAACGCTTGTGATCGAGCAAAGGCCGTTTGAGCCATCCGATCTGGATGGCGCGGACATGGTCCTGGCTGTCACGAATGACGAAGAGCTGAATACCCGGATCGGAACACTCTGTAACGAAAAGAAGATCCTGGTAAATGTCAGCCATGAGAAAGAACTCTGCGATTTTTATTTTCCAGGTGTTGTGCAGAAAGACAATGTCGTGATCGGCATTACTGCCAGCGGGAAAGATCACAGCAAGGCGCGTGAGGTGACGGAACAGATCCGTGCCATGATGGAGGATACAAAATGAAAAAACTTGCATTGTTAATAGCGTTGGTATTCTGCCTGGTCCTGGCAGCAGGATGTGGAAAAGATAATGGGAATAACGGCGGCAGTGAAAAAGAAAGCAGTATCGACAGCGGCAGCTCACAGGAGAGCGGCGTAATGCCGGATAAGTTTTCTTTCAGCGGCGGTACCGGAAAGGTTGGCATCTCCTGCAAAAACATTGTCTGGCGCAATGATGCCGCTTTTGCGACGATCGTATTTGACAGCGACGCTTATACCTATATTCGTGTCGGTGAGAATCAATATAACTGCGAACACGATGAAAAAACATCCTACGCAGAGATCCCGGTTTTACTGAATGAGAACTTTACTATTTATGCTGAGACGACCAAGATGTCGGAGGCACATGAAATTGAATATACTATTTTCATTTATTCAGAGGGAACACCGACACCGAGGAAAGATCCATATGCGCTGATCAAAGCCCAGATGGATGAAACGACGCCGCTGATCCCTGGTGTCCCGGAAGCATCTCCAGAAGCCGCAATCGAGACAGACCGGTGCACACTCTTTACCTATGAGCACGGCATTTATCTGCTGGAAGAGCGGATAATGGACAGGGATATCAATGAGGCAGATATCGGTGTCACTACCCGCGCTACCAGTGTGGAAGATGCGCAGGAAAAACTGTATCAGAAACCAATCGTGAAATACCTGCTGGTACCATCCGGAATGGAAGAGATGCTCCCTGCCGGAATTGAAAAGGAAGCCATTGTAATTACCATCCCTGCGGCCAATGCCTATCAAGGAAACGGAGACGTTGAGATGAAAGAACTTGTGGCAAACGGATGCAGACTGATCATGCTGGATACCACTGTTTTGGCAAATGATGCGGAATCGTTCCATACGATCGCATCAAATGCTGCTTATCTGGGCATTCCTGCCATCGTAGATCCGGAGAACGACCAGATCCGCAGTCTGCTGATTGGATAATTGGCTCTTTTTGTCATCTTCTCTGAATAATGCTATAATTCCCCTATGTTGCAGGAATTTGATCTTTATCCATTGATTGCGCCGCTGAAGGCGTGGTTTGCAGAGAATGCAAGGGACCTTCCGTGGAGGAGGAAACCTTCTGCTTATCATACTTGGATCTCGGAGATCATGCTGCAGCAGACCCGGGTGGAGGCCGTAAAGCCTTATTATGAGCGGTTTTTAAAAGCACTGCCAACAGTCAGGGCACTGGCAGAATGTCCGGAGGATCAGTACTTAAAGCTGTGGGAAGGACTTGGCTATTACAGCCGCGTGCGAAATCTCCATACGGCAGCCGTCCAGATCATGGAAGCTCACCAGGGAAAGATCCCGGGGGAATATGCCAAACTATTAAAATTGAAAGGCATCGGCTCCTATACGGCCGGCGCCATCGCATCCATTGCCTATGGTGAAAAAGTCCCGGCTGTGGATGGAAACGTACTGAGGATCCTGACCCGTGTCAGTGCAGATGAGACGGATATTGCAAAGGCCAGCTTCAAAAAGGAAGTGGAAGAGAAACTCCGCGGGCTGATGGAAGAGGTCTGCCCGGAGGAAATCACTCCCGGGACTTTAAATCAGGCGTTGATGGAACTCGGCGCCATCGTCTGTGTCCCAAACGGAGCGCCGCTGTGTGATACCTGCCCGTGGAAGTCTTTCTGCAAAGCCAGACAGGAAAAGAAGATCGACCGCATTCCGGTCAAGACCAAAGCAAAAGCCAGACGGGTAGAAGAGAAGACCATCTTTCTGATTAAAGACCAGAACAAAATAGCCGTGCATAAGCGCCCGGCAAAAGGCCTTTTGGCAGGTCTCTACGAATACCCGAACCAGCCGGGCCATTTGTCGGAAAAGGAAGCTTTGGATTATGTACGTTCGATGGGTTATTCCCCGCTGCGTATTCAGGCTCTTCCAGATTCCGTGCATATCTTTTCCCATGTGGAGTGGCACATGACCGCCTATTTCCTTTTGGTGGAGGAAGAGGCATTTGCATCGGAAGAGCAGATCGCAAAACGGAAAAAAGAGCATCTGATCTTTGCCGATGCCCGGACACAAAAAGAGATCTATGCCCTGCCATCTGCGTTTCACGCATATAAGCCGTATGAAAATGCAGAGACATTCGAGCAGGATAAATAAATCATTTCTCAGATAGGAGGAAAGAAAAATGACGTTTGAAAAATTGCAGCAGGATATGATCGCAGCAATGAAAGCAAGAGATGCAGACCGGAAGGAAGTCCTTTCCAACCTGGTCAGCGCCGCAAAGAAAGCAGCCATCGATAAACAATGCCGCGACAATATCACAGAAGAGATCGTAGATGCAGCGATCCTGAAGGAACTGAAGACCGCGAAAGAGCAGATCGATACCTGCCCGCCGGAGCGCGAAGAACTGATGGCAAAATATAAATATAATTATGATGTCATTGCTTCCTACGCACCGCAGATGATGAGTGAGGAAGAGATCCGCGCAACATTGGAAAAAGACTTTGCAGATGTGATCGCAACCAAGAACAAAGGTCAGATCATGAAGACGATCATGCCGGCATTCAAGGGCAAAGCTGACGGCAAGCTGATCAACCAGATCGTTGCAGATCTGTGCAAATAATTAAAAAAGGATTCGAGCGTTACTGGCAACAGATAATAATGACGAAATAAAGCAATTGTTAAAGCAAACAAAAGAACAGCCACAAGTGCTGTTCTTTTTTTGTCCATTTTTTTTCGTTTTTGTCCCCCTGCTAATTTGACCTTTTGTTATGAATTTTCTTGTTCAAATATTTGTAATAGATTTTTTGTAGGAATGTAACTCTTTTTTCGTACTTAATTAATAAAGGAGCCTTTCAGGGGTCATTTTCTGCATGTAAAAAAAAGACGAACTGCCAGCAGAAAAATTCAGGGGGGACAAAAACGAAGATTTTTGGCTTTAGCGGAGGCTAACTGTGGTATAATAATCCGACTAAGGACTCAGTCACTTTTTTTGAGAAACAATTGGCCTGGAGCAGCATATATAAAAGCTCAAAAAGGAAAAAAATAAAAGCATGAGTAAGAAAAAGAAGATCATTATAGGTGCAGTTGCAGCAGCCGTCGTGGTCATTGCGGTGGTGCTGATCATTCTGTTTGCAGGAAAATCATCCGGCAAAGGAAAGATTTATGTGCAGAGCGTCAAAAGCCTGATGGGACAGGATGCATTCTCCAACCGCTTCAGCGGCATCGTGGAAACGCAGAAGACCGAAAAGATCGAGCTGGACCTGACACGTGAGATCGCAGAGATCTACGTTTCAGAAGGAACCAGGGTAAAAGCCGGACAGGCACTGTTCGCTTACAATACAGACGCGCTCCGCATGGATATCGAACAGCTGCAGATCGAGATCGAAAAATGCAATACCACCATAGCAAACAGCAACGAAGAGATTGCAGAACTCCGCAGCATCATGGGCAATCTGTCTGCCTCTGATCAATTGGAGTATACCGCGCAGATCCAGGTCTTGCAGTCGGACATTGCACAGGCACAGTATGACATCAAGACCAAAGAAGCCAATATCACCGCAAAGAAAAATGCGATCGATAAATCTACAGTGACAGCTACCATGGCAGGCACCGTTGCTAAGATCAACGATGAGAATGCCATCCGGAATGCGGACGCGGGAACGCCGAACGTTTTTATGACAGTGACAGCAGAAGGTGATTTTCGTATTAAAGGAAGTGTTGGTGAGCAGAACATTTTTGAGATCACGCCGGGTGAGCAGGTGATCGTCCGCTCCCGCGTGAATCCGGATCAGACCTGGACCGGCACCATCACATCCATCAATACACAGGGCGAAGAAGAGAACACAAATGATATGTATATGGTGAAAGATGGTACAGAATCTTCCACCAAATATTCTTTTTATGTCAATCTGGACAGTACGGAAGGTCTGATGCTGGGGCAGCACGTGACCATTGAGGTTGACCACGGCCAGAACAAATCCAAGGGCGGTGTCTGGCTGAGCAGCGGATTTATCGTTTATACGGAAAAAGCAGAGCCAGTGATCTGGGCAGCTAAAAAAGACGGCGCCAGACTGGAACAGCGGAAAGTCACGCTGGGTCTGTATGATGAAGAACTGGATCTTTTTGAGATCAAAGAAGGAATTGGAAAAGATGAATATGTGGCATGGCCGTCGTCCGACTGCAAGGTGGGAATGACCACTACGACTGTGGCTACAGATACAGAACCGGAAATATATAACGAAGGAGACTATGGCAAAGAAGACTACGGCTTTGAAGGTAATTCAGGCAGCGAAGGAGCAGGCGTCGACGATGCGATAACCGGAGATTACTCTGAGATTCCGTAAGGAGAAACGGATGTCTCTTTTAGAACTGAAAAATGTGAATAAGAGCTACGAAAACGAGGGCTTTTCCGTCCCTGTTCTTTTTGATATCGATCTGGAAGTGGAAGAGGGAGAATACCTTGTGATCATGGGACCTTCCGGATCGGGCAAGAGTACGCTGATGAACATCATCGGCTGCCTGGACGTGCCAAGTTCCGGGGAATATTATCTGGATGGCGAGGATGTCTCCGGCAAGAATGAGAACCAGCTGGCAGATCTGCGCAACCGCACGATCGGGTTTGTGTTCCAGACATTCCATCTTCTGCCAAAAGAGACCGCGCAGGCAAACGTGGCGCTGCCGCTTCTTTATGCCGGCGTGCCTAAGGAAGAGCGGATGGAACGCGCAAAGGAAGCATTGGAGAAAATGGGAATGGGCGACCGTCTGGACTTTTACCCGAACCAGCTGTCCGGCGGACAGAAACAGCGTGTGGCAACCGCACGTGCGATGGTCAATCATCCAAAGATCCTTTTAGCAGATGAACCGACCGGCGCACTGGATACCACCTCCGGCTTTCAGATCATGGAGCTCTTTACGGAGCTGAACAACGAGGGCATTACCATCATCATGATCACGCACGAACCGGAGATCGCCGAATTTGGAAAACGAAAGATCCTGATCCGCGACGGCCGCATTACAGAAGGCGCCACGGAAGAGACGATCAGCGAACATAGAAGATTACGATGACTAAGAAAAAAAGGGTCCGTCTTATCATTATTATTGCAGCCGTTGTAGTGGCCGTTGCGGCCGCTCTGGTTTTGGTGCGGATCCTGAACAAAAATAAAAAAGTGGAAGTCTATCCGGTCAGCATGATCAACGATCCCTACTGGGGAAACGACGCACAGTACACCGGCAATGTGTCTGCCGGCCGTGTGATGAATGTGAAGCTGCGAAACGCACTGGTAGAGAGTGTACCGGTGCACGAAGGCCAGCATGTATCCCAGGGCGATGTGCTGCTTGTTTACGATGCAGCAGAGTACCAGCTGACTCTTCTTGCTGATGAGGCAAATATTGCTGTGCAGGAAGCCAGGATTGAACGGGCTAAAAAGATGGCGCGTCATTATCAATCGCTGCGGCCGTCGGAAGATGCTCCGCAGCCTAAGAAAGAGACTATCGACCATGGACCGCTTCCGATCAAAAAAGAACTGAAAGCGGAAGATGTCAAAGAAGATGATATGGACTTTATGATCACGCCTAAAACAGTGATCAAAAAAGAGTTCCTGAAACGTTTACGGGAAAAGGGCTGGATGTGCCGTCTGATCTTATATCAGGATGACACCAATTTCGGCACTTACATTATTGACGGATTGGATATCCCGGAATGGGTCTATGTCTATGTAGCAGACGATGAAACAGACCCGGAAGAGCCTACCGGACCGGACGAAGGCGGAGAGGTGGACCCGGATGATCCGGAAGAGCCGACCGAAGAGCCGACGGAGGAACCGACGGAAGAGCCTACTGAGCCTCCAACAGAAGAGCCGGAAGGGAAGACCTATCACAAAGTGAAAAAAGATCCGATCCAGAAAAACTGGATCCTGTCCGATATTCTTTCTTTTGACGGAAAACAGGGCATGATGGATCCTGCCGGAGCAGCAGGCTATTATGGCAGGGTGACCTTCCATGATCCGATCGAGTATGAACGCTATGAAGAGATCATCAGCTACCCGGAATATCATGGCGATCCGGAAGATTTTGCCTACAGCCGCAAGGATCTGGCCAAGATGGCTGCTCAGTCTGCCCGCGAGGCAGCAGAAGCAGAAAAAGATCTGCTTCTGGCGCGCATTGCTTTACAGAAAGACCGTTTGACAGCTCAGACCGGAGAAGTCAGATCCACCATCAGCGGTGTCGTGACAGAGGTGAAGGATCCGTTCCTGGCAGCAGAAGGAGATGTTGTCATCACGGTCAAAGGAAGCGAGAACTATGTGGTCACTGCTTATGTAGCAGAGCTGGATCTGGATAAGATCCAAATAGGAGCAAAGGAAACAGTCTACGCCTATGAAAGCGGCACCAGCTGCACCGCTACCATATCGGAGATCGAACTGATTCCGACGACAGATTCCTGGTACGGCGGCAATCCGAACAACTCTTATTATCCGGTATCCGCCATCGTGGATGATGCATCTGCGGAGATGATCGTTGGTGAATATTGCCAGATAACCATGATGCAGGAGGGAGAGGTTTCCGATGCGATCTTTATCCCGATCATGTTTGTGCGCAGTGATGAGAAAGGCCACTATGTCATGGTGGCAGACGGAAACCGGCTGCAGAAGCGCTATGTACGGACAGGAAAGAATATTTATGGTTCCGAGCTTGAGATCCGCAGCGGATTAAGTGTAGACGATTACATTGCCTTCCCTTACGGGAATGGAGAAAATGACGGGGCTCCTGTCGTGCATAAGGATGACCTCTCAGGTTTATATAACTGGTAACAAAATGGCTGAAGATATTAAATTATCCTTCAAAGGAATATGGTCACACCGGCTGAGAAGCTTTCTGACGATGCTGGGAATCATTGTAGGCGTGGCAGCAGTCATTGCTGTTGTTTCCACTATTTCCGGTACAAACGAGCAGATCAAAAATAACCTGATCGGTGACGGCACCAATACAGTCACTCTCCAGGTCTATCAGAATGGATGGGCGATGGATTTTGGCTATGGTGATCTTCCGGAAGGCATTCCGGAATTTGATGAATCCATTTTAGATGAGATCCTTAAGATCGATCACGTGGAGGGAGCTTCCCTGTTCCACAAACGCGATTACAGCGACCGCCTGTTTTATCTGAACAATGAATTATCCGGCACCATGGTCTACGGCATAGATGCCAATTATCTGGAAACAGCCGGAT
>JAFWCK010000010.1 GCA_017536965.1 Lachnospiraceae bacterium
CTTCCCGCAGGTCACCCGGCGCATCGTCCGTAAAGTAGTATTTATGCAGGATCGTATTGCCGGATTCTGACATCGAATAGGTATTGGAGAATTCGTAGAAGTAATATGTGCCGTCCTCCATACGGTAAACCGGGCTGAATCAATGCGCGCCAGGGTCACCGTAATCGGTAGCGATCGTCTTCGTTCCTTCTATATATCCGGATTCCGTCAGTTCGACCAGGTCTTTTGAAACGGGGATATCGATCTCTATCATTGGAGATTCGCCCCCTCCGGCCGTATAAAAAGTACCATCGATGAAACGGATCTTAAAGCTGGAGCCTTTTTTTAAAAGATCCGTATCGCAATAGATTTTTCCGTGCAGTGTATTACCGTCTATGACCATATTGCGAATGTAATACGCAAACACGGCCTGTTCGTCGATGAATCCGTATATGCCATATGGATTGGACAGGGTCAGCTTCTGATTGGCCTCGAAGGAGACATTGTAGCCGCCCGGGATCGCGTCCGCACTGGTCAGCTCGATCTGAAACTCCTGCTCTTTTGGCTTCTCATCGTCTGAATACCAGATCCTTACGCTGCCGTAGGAATCTTCCGATTCCAGAAATTCCATGTAGATTCCAGTGAAACCGGCATCGATATTTTCCATAAAGTTGGTTGACGGATCTGTCGTCGGATTCAACTGATCGCCGGCGTAATACATGCATCCATAAGGATCCTCATCCTGGAAGGAAACCGGCACATACGGAAAGGTCTCGCGGAAGTGGTATTCTTTGTAATCCGGGTCCACCAGTTCGATCAGTTTGTTAAAGAGTTTATCGGAAGTATTGCTGTGGATCAGATGACCATTCGCCAGCTGCGCCTGTACCCGGAATACACGGAAACCGGAGGAGAGTTCTGTTAATGGATCTTCTCTGTAGTACAGCTTTTCATTGCCTGCAAACGTGTCATACTGCAGCATGTAAAAATTGGAAAACAGATCAGCTCCCAGATCATTGCCGACAACGATGATGCCGCCGGTCTCTCCAATGGTATCCGTATCAAAACTGGAAAGGTCCAGTGTGATGGAACCATCTTCATTTTTAACGCCAATATCCTGGCCGCCGCGGTATGCTGTCACACCATATTCGTTTGCATTGACGTATGTCACGTCGTCATTCGTCAGCCACCCTGCGATCCATTTGGAGAAGCCGTTATGATCACCGGTGTTATTGTCCATCATATCGAAGGTCAGGGTGCCGGTGAGGTATGGATATTTGGAACTGTCCGATCCGCTTTTATCGTAACTGTAATAATCCGGAAAGCCCATGGCATGGCCAGATTCATGAACCAGAGTAAGCTGCTCACTTTCCTCTGCGACATTCCTGCTTAAGATGATATTGCTGCCGACGGCAACTCCGTCCATAGGCGGAATGCTCTGCCAGGTATCTACGGAACAGCTTGGCCACCAGGTAGTGCCCCAGCCGTCATCTGTGTTGTGCGGGAGATGCAAAAGGACACAGTCGATCCTGCCATCTTCATCTGCATCATAGTCCTGGTAGTTGATCTGCTCATCAAGTGCGGAAAGGACCTCTGACAATAAAGCATATCTGTCTCCATAATCTGCGCGCGGCATTTCTGCGGAATAGGAATAGACATCACCAGTGATACTCAGCTTTCCATAGGAGGCGCGCAGATAATAATCATGAAGGAATCCCAATGCATTTTCTAAAGCCTGCGCATTATCTTCTTCCGGATGCGCATAGTTTTGGGAGTCTTCCGGCTCTGCCGGAAAATCGATATGCAATGCAAGCATCCTGCCTTCGGAAAGATAAGGCATTGATGCGCCTTCAACGATCTTATGCGGATCCGATTGATCCGGGTCCACGTTTCGAAGCATCGGCCGTCTATACCGGCTGATCGCTGCCTGGAGCATGTCATCGGAAAACTCACTGTGGTCCGTTTCTTCGAGAGAATCTTCAGTGATGGCCTCTTCTGTGACTGTGTCTTCAGTGATGGCCTCCTGCACCGTCTCCTGGGCGATAGCAGGATCATCTGATTCATCAGCAAAAGATGTGTAATACGGGGTGAAGAAAATGCTGCTGAGTATGACAAGCGCAGCTAAGATGTAAGACAGTCTGATACGCATTTTTTTCATTTGCACAAGCCTCCGATAGAATTTTAAATGTCTGCCCTATATAATAACAAATATAGAGATAAAGGAGAAGTTGTTATGAGGTTAGAAACAGAAAGATTATTTTTCCGGCGTTGGGAAGAGAACGATGCGGAAATCTTATATCAGGAAGCAAGTAATCCGGAAGTGGGGCCGCCAGCGGGCTGGCAGCCGCATAAGAGTGTGGAGGAAAGTCTGGAAATTATCCGCAGTGTGCTGAACGGACCGGAGGCATATGCCATCTGCAGGAAAGAAGACGGCATGCCGATCGGCTCGATTGAGCTGCGATTGAAAGATAAGACAGACCTGACAGATAAAGACGATGAGTGTGAGCTAGGCTACTGGCTGGCAAGGCCGTTCTGGGGCCAGGGTATTATGCCGGAAGCAGCAGCAGAGATGCTGCGGCATGCATTTGAAGACCTCGGTATGACAAAAGTGTGGTGCGGGTATTACGATGGCAATACCAAGTCCCAACGCGTGCAGGAAAAATGCGGCTTCACTTATCAGTGGACAACGGAAGGTCTGGAAGTGAAACAGATGAATGAGATACGGACCGGGCACGTCAACATGCTTTCTAAAGAAGAGTGGGAAGCACAAAAGTAAAACGAGCATGCAAAAGCGGACGCAGGTGCGTCCGCTTTTTATATTGGAGGAGTGTATGTAAATAGAAATGGTATTTATTGGATAAGTAAGGAGCGGCCATGCGGCCAGCCTTTTTATGCTTCTGTAAACAGCGGGGTGGAGTAGTAGCGGTCGCCGCTGTCAGGCAGCAGTGCTACGATCACTTTGCCTTTGTTCTCTGGTCTCTTTGCAAGTTCGATAGCGCCATATAAAGCTGCACCGGAGGAGATGCCTACGGAGATGCCTTCTTTGCGGGCCAGCAGTTTTGCAGTTTCAAAAGCTTTATCGCCAGGTGCTTTGAAAACTTCGTCATAGACCGTGGTGTTC
The DNA here is from genome assembly GCA_017536965.1 of Lachnospiraceae bacterium. Taxonomy (GTDB): domain Bacteria; phylum Bacillota; class Clostridia; order Lachnospirales; family Lachnospiraceae; genus RGIG5612. Next base: position 3,098 of record JAFWCK010000010.1, read on the forward strand.
AGCACATCCGGTACAAAACCTGCGCCGATACCCTGGATCTTATGGGATCCGGATCTGCCTTCGGATAATACTGGTGAATCTTCCGGTTCTAATGCAACTACTTTGACAGCAGGATTCTGCTCCTTCAGATATTCGCCGGCACCAGTAACAGTTCCGCCTGTGCCAACGCCTGCAATAAAGATGTCTACTTTGCCGTCCGTGTCGTTCCAGATCTCCGGGCCGGTGGTTGCTTTATGGATAGCCGGGTTAGCCGGGTTTACAAACTGTCCCGGGATAAAACTGTTCGGGATCTCTGCAGCCAGTTCATCCGCTTTTGCAATGGCACCCTTCATTCCTTTTGCACCTTCGGTCAGAACGATCTCTGCGCCGTATGCTTTCAGAATATTTCTTCTCTCCACGCTCATCGTTTCCGGCATCGTGAGGATGATGCGGTAGCCCTTTGCTGCAGCAATGGCAGCCAGTCCGATTCCGGTGTTGCCGCTGGTCGGCTCAATGATCACGGAGTTTTCTTTCAGAAGGCCTTTTGCTTCTGCGTCTTCGATCATCGCTTTAGCGATACGGTCTTTTACGCTGCCTGCCGGATTAAAGTATTCCAGCTTCACGAGAATGGTTGCTTCCAGCCCTAACTCTTTTTCAATGTTTGCCACCTCTACCAGAGGAGTGTTTCCAATAAGTCCGATTGTTCCTTTATAAATTTTAGCCATGGTATATGTACCGTCCTTTCTTTTTTATCTTACTCTTATTTTTCTGATTGTTCCAGTTTTGTGCGGGATTGTCTTTGTTTGCACCCGCGTTATCCGATTGCAGCAAATCCGTTTTCCAGATCTGAGATAATATCATCTATGTGTTCTGTGCCGATGGAGAGGCGGATCGTGTTTGGCTTGATTCCCTGATCCAGCAGCTCTTCTTCGGACAGCTGCGAATGTGTGGTAGATGCCGGGTGGATCACCAGGCTCTTCACATCCGCTACGTTTGCCAGCAGCGAGAAGATCTTCAGATTGTCGATGAACTTCCATGCTTCTTCCTGGCCACCTTTGATCTCAAAGGTGAAGATGGATGCGCCGCCGTTCGGGAAGTATCTTTCATACAGCGCATGGTCCGGATGTTCCGGGAGTGACGGGTGGTTCACGTTTTCTACCAGTGGATGGTTTACTAAATATTCCACAACCTTCTTGGTGTTTTCAGCGTGACGATCTAGCCGGAGCGACAGCGTCTCCACGCCTTGCAGAAGCAGGAATGCATTGAAAGGAGAAATGCATGCACCTGTATCTCTCAGGAGGATGGCGCGAATGTATGTCACAAAAGCTGCCGGTCCGACTGCGTCATAGAAGGATACACCGTGATAGCTTGGATTCGGATCCGCGATGTTCGGATACTTTCCGCTGGCTTTCCAATCAAATTTGCCGGCCTCAAC
>JAFWCK010000097.1 GCA_017536965.1 Lachnospiraceae bacterium
CGCCCGTTGTGTTCTACCGAATAGACCGTCAGCATCTTCCCTTCTTCCAGGCGCCTTAAGATCGGATAAAGAGTTGATTCCGAGATCTGCATATAGGGCTTCATGTCTTTGATGATCTGATATCCATATGAGTCTTTGTATTTGATTGCTGCGAGTACACAGACATCTAACAGACCACGCTTAATTTGAACTTCCATAATTACCTCCTGTCGTATAATACTATACGTCACATAGTATTATACGTCAAGGGGTATTTTGCCGTTTTTAAAAAAGCCGCACCTTTCGGTACGGCAGATGAACGGAGAAATAATTATGTTTTTCTACTATTTCTTCAAAACCTTATAGAATCTTCTATTTTTTAATTAGATTTATTAGTTGCTTTTTTTATAAAATAGATAACGACTTTCAAAAGAACATTCACAGCGAGGATCAAAAGAGATACAAACGCCGCGCATTCCAGCTGCATCTGTCCTTCAAACTGCGTGATCATCAAGGCGAGCGGTTTATCAGAAACGTTCGCAAGGAATGAAACTGCAGAGATCGTCATCATACAGTTGATGAAGAAATAACTCATCATTTCCAGGATTGTTCCAAAGGATTGTGGCAGGATCACGTCCTTAATGATTCCCCATCTTCCGATACCCATCGTGGATCCGACATCTTCTAGATTTTCATTGATCTTTCCAAACGTGTTGTATGCCATCAGGTACGGGGATGCAAAGAAGTGCATGGCGTTGACAAGAAACAGGATTGCAAACGTGCCATAGATTGGCGTCGATTTGAAAAACATCACATAGGAAAGACCAAGAACAAGTCCCGGAATCGCCAGGGATGTGATCGACATCAGATGAAGCACATAACTCAGCTTCGTTTTGTTTCTTGCTGTCATATAGGCGTTCACAAGTGCCAGTGCCGTTCCAAGAATAGAAACCACAACCGCAATGATGACAGAGTTCCGCAGATATTTCATTGCTCCCATATGAACTGCCTGATTCAGGTTCTTGAACGAGAAAGCCATATCGATCGGATATTTATTGATAAAACCAAGGACAGCAAACGAAGCAATTGGCAGGAAGATCAGAATGATTGTAAGGATGCAGATGATCCGTGCAACGTTATCGCGGGCAACATTCTTTTTGATGGTATAAGGTTTTCCTACAAAATTAGCGTTTCCCTTATCCCGATTTGCCATATCGATCACACAGGCAATGATTGCCGGAATCAGCATGATCATACCGATGACGCTCCCTTTTCCAAAATCCAGCATACCAATAACATCCTGATACATCATGACCGGAAGCGTGGTAAACTTTCCGCCAACCATCAGGGGAACACCGTAGTCAGTGATCACCATAGTAAACGTTGCAAAGATAACGGAAATTAGTGGCTTGCGAAGATATGGCAGTGTAATAGCGAAAAATTTATCCTTTACAGAAAGTCCCATGACATTGCCTGCCTCATAAGGAGTTCCATCTTCGTAATGCAGAACATCATAGATCATCAAGTACGCAACCGGAAACGAATACATAACAGAACCGATCACGATCCCCCAGAATCCATAAATACCGTTTTGTAAACCGATAATACGGGAGATCCATCCATTTGAGCCTAATATAATAATTAGTCCCATGCCATGTGAGATTGAAGGGATCAGCATCGGCACAATGAGCAGCGTATTTAACAGTGCCTTATGTTTGATATTTGTCCGGGCTACACACCATGCCAAAAGACCGGCAAGACAGACCGAGATCACAGTTGCGACGGCAGTAACCAGGAGTGAATGCCCCAGTGCCCTGGCAAATTTAGCTGTCGAAAGCACCTGTCCGACATCGACAGTCGCCATAGTAGAGAGCATGCGGATGAGTGGCAGGATGATTGCAAACAGCCAGAAGATGCAAAGAACGATCTTTAACGCCGTAGACGGGATGTATTTTTTTCTCATACTCCTCGCAGCGCTCATTCTGTTTTATCCTCCGTACGGGCAAACTGGATCAGGGAATTGATCTTGATGTTGATATTCTGGATTACAAATCGTTTTACATAATCATTTGCTGGATGGTCGACGATATTTGACGGGGTATCCAGCTGCTGGATCACACCAGAATCCATGACCATGATCCGATCGGACATAGCAAATGCCTCTTCCTGGTCATGTGTGATATAGATCATTGTTGTTCCAAAACGTTTCTGTAGTTCTTTTAATTCTCCGCGGAGGGAAAGTCTTGTATCAACATCCAGCGCGGACATTGGTTCATCAAAAAGAATTACATCCGGGTTCAGTGCCAGTGTTCTGGCGATGGCAACTCTCTGCTGCTGTCCGCCGGAAAGTTGACGTGGTTTCTTATCCAAATGTTCAGAAAGGTCAACCAGTTCAAGCATTTCCTTCGCTTTCTGAGCTGCCTGTTCTTTGTTGAAAGAATCTTTTGTCGAGGTACTTTTCAGAAGCGCATACTGGACGTTTTTCAGTACAGACATGTTTTCGAATAATGCATAGTTCTGAAAGACGATTCCCATCTTTCTCTTTGCAGAAGGAAGATTCGTGATATCAACACCATCTTTCAGGATCATGCCTTTTTCCGCAGATTCCAGACCAATCAAAATACGGAGAATCGTCGTTTTCCCGCATCCCGAAGGACCAAGGATCGATAAGAATTCCCCGTCATGCACACTGAAACTGATATCATGAAGTACTTCTGAATGTCCGAATGATTTAGACAAACCTTTTACTTCCAGTTTTTCCATACTTCTACCCCGATATGACACTGCTTACGTCTGAAAAGAGGGAGAAAGGATCAGCCTTCCTCCCTCAGCAATTCATCCGTGAATTAATACTCCCATTTTTCAAGAAGTCTTTGCTTCTCTTCTGTGGTATTTCCTTCCATATTACCGTATTTGATATTCTTTGGATAGTTTTCAATGTTATTGACCTGATCCACAAATACCTGCTCCGGATAATACAGTTCTTTGTCTTCTTTTACAAGAGTGTTGTAAAAGAAATCGAAAACAGCTTTGACTGCCGGGCGGTTCTGTTTCCCTTCCGGAATTGCATATCCGTAAAGGGAATACGGAGAACCTTCTTCAAAGAAGAGGATCTTCAGATTTGCACCATCGTTGATTGCTGTAACTGCCTGTGCAGTCATGCCAAGGCCAATCGCTGCTTCCTTGTTAACCAATGCGTTAACAGGACCTGACCCTGAGGATGTGAACTGAAGGATATTATCAGCAAGTTTTCCAAAATATTCAAATGCTTTATCCTCGCCCCATGCGTTGACCAGGTTCTTTACAAACATGTATCCTGTTCCGGAAGACTTCGGATCCGGCATGGAAACAAGGCCTTTATATTCCGGTTTCAGAAGATCCTGATAGCTTGTTGGTTCAGGAAGTCCTTTTTCTGCAAGAACATCCGGGTTGATGATAATGGCACCGCCGTTACGGGTTGCTGCAAGGTAATGTCCGCCAGGAACTTTACAGTCGTCTACGAAAATAGACTGGTCATATTCGGAGACATCTGCCAGATACTGCTCTACAAGACCAGCATAGCTGAAGTCAAGATCATAGAAAATATCCATATCGGTATCTGTACCTTCTGCTGCCAGCTTTGCTGCCAGATTTCCGGTTGGCATATACTCAATGCTGATATCATAATCCGGAAACTCTTCATTCAGTCTCTTCAGGAAATATTCGTTACGATACTCTTCTGCGCCGGAATAAATAACGACACGGTTATCAGATGCTGCCGGTGATGCGCTTCCGCTCCCCGCTGGGGTATCCCCGCCTTTGTTGCCGCCGCATGCTGTTACGCCAACGATCATGACAGCTGCCATCAGAAGAAGCCCTAATGCTTTGATTTTTTTCATTTTTTTACTCCTTTGTTGTGTTTTTGTTCAACTGAGTCGTAATTCTATATGAAAAATGAACATCTGTCAACCATTTTAAAGCATAAAAATTTATTTTATTCGGGATTCTTCCGTTCATCTTTAAGATTATTTGATATTTTCTCTGAACTTATTAATCAGACATTATAGGTAGGATCAATCGCTTTCAGCTCTTTATAGGAATCAATTTCAATGATATCCTCTTCTCTGCATTCCCGCAGTGCGATCTTATAATGATCTTTGAAAATCTGCGTTGCAACCTGATCCCAATAGAGTTCTTTTCCACCAGGCATCTCGTATGCTTTTTCAATATCTTCAGCCAGACGGGCTCCATCCGCCGGACTCCAGTAGGAAATACCGAATTCCTGATAGCAGTTCAGCCCTCCGACTTTATGTTCTATGATAATGCCATCTTTGACTTCAAAGCACCAGTCATCTGTTCTATCCTTAAAGAACCCCAGATAATTGGTCTGGTACTGATACTTCTTGACGAGTTTTGGGTTATGGATCAGAAGGTCTGCCTCAAAAACATAAGCGCCTTGCAGCAAATACCTTGCGCAAAGGGCGGAAGAAATGTTGTTTGCTTCATTATAAGCAGGATTTTCAATGAATTTCAGCATCGGATATTTATAAAGAAGCTGATCAAACTGTTCTGCCAGGTATCCACGCACGATATAGATCTCATCGATTCCAGCGGCAAGGCAGGCATCCAGGAGACCATCGATAATTCTCTGCCCATGTACTCTGACTAGTGGTTTCGGTGTATTGAACGTTAATGGAACAAGACGGGTACCAAATCCGGCAGCTATAAAAACAGCTCTCTTCACGCGGTACTTTTCCAGAACTTTCAGCCCATTTGCTGTGATCCTTCCATCTGCAACCAGATTCTGCTCTGTAAGGTCCTTAACGATCTTATTGATAGACCCAAGCGAATATCCTGTCCGCTCCTCAAGCTGCCTCTGCGTAACCGGGCCGCTCTCTTCTGTCAGAATTTCCAGAATATCAAATTGTTTTTTTGTAAGGTCCATTGTGTAATCCTTTCAACCACTTTACTGTCAAATAATGTTTATACAATTTCTGAGATTTCTGATATTTTCGTCAAAACATTCCAAGTGCCCATTGAACAGGCATGATGTTCCTGCGACGAAAATCTGCGCTCCGTATCCACTTAAAATCTCTGCCTTTTTCAACGTAATATTGCCATCTACTTCAATTTCAATATTTTGCTTGTCCAGTTCTTTGAGATAATCAACCAGTTTCTCCATTTTGCGCATGGTGCTCGGAACCATCTTCTGTCCTGCGAAGCCTGGATTGACCATTAATAAATTGATACCATCAATATCCTCAATCACTTCTTCGATGCTATAGATAGGTGTTCCCGGATTGATCGCGACAAAGCACTTGCAGTCATATTTTTTCAAAAGATCAATCGCTCTCTGAATCTGTTCCGTACTTTCATAATGGAGTGAAACGATATCATTTTTCTGAATGCCAAACCATGAAAGCTTATATTCCGGCTCACGGATCATCAGATGCAGATCCAGTGGGGTATTTGTGATGTCCCTAAGACATCTTATGTAGTCTACTCCCAGTCCGAGGTTTGGGACAAAGACGCCGTCCATGACATCGATATGCAGGTAGTCAACCTGATTATCTTCAAATATCTTTAAAGTATCCTTCAGATGTGCCAGGTCCGAGCACATCATGGAAGCAGAGATTTTTTTCTGATTCATTTTTATTCCCAATCCGTCATTACTTTGCAATATGGTTCTTTATGTTCTTTCATCAATGCCAGTCCCTCAGGCAGCTGCTCTTTGAAAAAGGTATGTGATATCAGCTTGCTGACATCCATTTCTTTTTTTGAAAGTGCACTGATCACTTCTGTCCAGTCTGATGGCTCCGCTCCGTCGTAGGAGGAATTCCATGTACCGGTAACAGACAGCTGTTTCCGCAAAATCTTCCAGTACACATCCTGTTCTAAAAGGATGTCTCCTGAAGGATTCCCCATCAGTACGATGCTGCCTTCCGGCTTAGCAATCTCTATCGACAATTTCACCGAGTCTGGAGTGCCTACCGCCTCGATCACACGATCAACCTTCGGAAGATTCTCTGCACCAGTCATATAATAAACATCCTGCTGGCTTTCCGCGAGTTTCCGTTTTTTTTCACTTCTTCCGATAATATACACCGGATTCGCGCCTCTGGCTCTAGCCCACTGTGCGACCGCAAATCCGATCATACCGGTTCCTATAACGGCAAAGCTTTCATCTTTTTGCAGTCCGGATCTTTTCACGGCATGAAGAGCGACTGCAAGTGGCTCCAGCATTGCCGCCTCCTTAAAACCAATTTCATCCGGAAGGGCAATCAGGTTCCATAGGGGCACAGCGACATATTCCGCAAACGCGCCGTCTCTTCTCGATCCCGTATAATCATAGTTGGAGCAGAGTTCGTATTTTTTCTGTCTGCACTGTTCACATTTCCTGCAGGGAATTAGCGGAAAAATGCCCACTTTCCTGCCAATCCATTCCTGATCCTTTTCGGATCCAACCTTTTCCACAACTCCGGAAAACTCGTGGCCAGGAATCGTCGGAAAATGATACGTCCCTTTTGTAAAGATACGCGGAATATCAGAACTGCAGATACCGCAGGCTTTTACCGCAACAAGAGCCCATCCTTCCGGGCATTCCGGCACTGGGACTTCTTTATACTGTAAATCGTTTACCGCTTCGAGAACATAAGCTTTCATTCAGCTGACCTCTCTATCTGGTCTTTAAACTTCTCAAGATCCATCTCGGTCGTGATCTTGTAGTTGTTTTCATCACCGTCTATGATACGTACCGTCAGGCCTTTTTTATAACCGATCTCCGCCGTTCCTTTGACTGCGCCAATCTCCTCATCTGTCATGTCCTGATGGATCTCATAATATTTACGCAGATCAAAGGCTTCCGGCGCCTGTCCAGAATAGATCTCATCCCTGTTCAAAAGGCCCGCGATCTCTTTGCGGTTCTTGCTTAAGTACATCGTATCTTTGACCGGGATCACCGGCATCGATCCATCCGCTTCCTTCAGTGCTTTAAAACAGGATGCAATCAGTTCGGAAGTTACATTCGGTCTTGCCGCATCATGGATCAGGACTTTTGACCCTTCTTCCGGATCTGTTTTCATAAGGAAAGACAAACCGTTCAGCAAAGAATGTTGTCGGCTTTTACCGGCCGATGCAAATCCCAGGAACTTTGAGATTCCGCTCTCATCCATCCAGCTGCGGATCTCATCCTGCCATTCCACTGCAGCAACAATACAGAAGCCGTCCACGCAAGGTGTCTTTTCCATCGTTTCGATGCAGTACATGATGATCGGCTTTTTGCCTACTTCGATATATTGTTTTGGAATATCGCTTCCGAGTCGGACTCCCGTTCCTCCGGAAAGAATAATTGCATAATTCATCATCTTAAATATTTTCAGGATATAATTCTTTATGTTTTTTCTTTCTGATATTAATGATCAGCGGATAAAAAGCATAATTTGTCTTTCTTAACATTCTGCAGATTTTTGAGTTTTCCCCGATCTGATCATAGAGTTCTTTCGAATACTCTTTAACAAATCGTTCAAACTCAAGTACCTTCTGTTTTTGCTCCGGTGTCGGTTCAAATAACAGAAGTGCGTGATAGTGCCGTACCAGATGCCGCATTGTAACATGAAGAAGATATTGTTTTTTCTTTGGAGTAATCCTGGATTCATTATCCCGGATAAATGTCAACATGTTTCTGGACACTTTGTCGCTATCAGCAATGTGTTTCTTTCTTCCGACCGCGCTGACGGACTGCTCATTATAACCAAGGCGGTAATAATACAAAGGTCCATGCATATAAAACACTTTCTGAACATGGGGGATTGGGAATAGACAGAACTCACTGTCCACATAAAAACAGCGTTCCGTCAGCCGGATATTGTTTTCTTGTAGTATAGAAGTCCTGTAAATCGTGTAATGATAGGTGCTCCAGTCAATGAGATCGACAATATCATCAAAATCATAGAATTGCCCATCTGAAAGATTTTTCATGGTACATAATTCGTAATTCCCATCTTCATAAGCATCCATATAGTCTACGATCACCAGATCAGCCTCTGCCTGTTTCAACGCAGTCACAACTTTTTTTAAGACTTCGCTGTCTAACCAGTCATCTCCATCCAGTGCCCGGAAATACTTTCCGGTTGCAAGCTCGATTCCCTTATTGATCGTGGATCCGTGACCACCATTTTCTTTTTGAACTAATTTGATCGTTTCCGGATATTTTTCTTCGTATTCTTTTGCGATCGCTGCGGTTCGGTCCTTCCCGCCATCATCAACGACAAACACTTCAATGTCATCATTTACCTCTGCGGCAATGATCGAATCCAGTAATTTTACAATATATTTCTCAACATTATAAGCCGCAACGGAAATGGTTAATGTTTTGTCCATTTTTCAAGCTCCTTCAAGTATTCTCTACCCGATCCACTCTGCATCGAATCCGTGTATTTCCCGTTCATTTTCCGGCGGAAGTGTCATATAGTCTCCATATCCATCTGTGAGATACTCATGATACCGCTGCGGAATATAAAACTGATACTGTTCAAAATCTGTCAGAATCGGATGGTCAAAATCCTTGTGTGTCAAATACGTGTCAAAATGCAGATAATCAGAAATATCCAGCACTTTCTCATGATGCTCATAATCGTACTTCTGTGCCAGCTGATCGATCTTATACTCATGAATATTCCCTCTGTTAGGGAAGATATAGTGTGTGAGATATTTTAATTTCTGCTTTAATCCCTTACGTTCTTTCTGTCCGTAAAGATCAACGCTCTGCAGTCTTTGATTAAACCGCAGTCGAAACCGGTTCATCCAGTCCTTCTGTCGGTCTTCCCCTACTCCGTCCATGGCAAAAATATCAACAAAGATTCCCATTTTTTTCGGCTGTTCTCTAAGGTAATGCATAAAGATCTTTGTACGGGTATCATAGATCCGGATCACAACATAATGATTCGTCGGATCCATCCGGTAATTCGTAATACGGAGATGATCCGCAATCGGTTTCTCCTGTGCAAGCTGAAAGAATTTTTCATAATCCGGGCGAGGCATGAAAATATCTACGTCATTATCCCACGGAATAAAACCTTTATGACGAATAGCTCCGAGAAGGGTTCCTGCCGCAAGGCAGTAACGAAGATCATGTTCTGCGCAATAATCATGAAAATATTTCATGATTTCTAAAAGGATTTCCTGTTGTTCTTTTATGGTCAGCAATTATCGTTCTCCGTAATGATCAGCTCTCTTATATTATGTTCATACACGTTAGGGTTTTTTGGCGGCTGCATATAGTCTCCGTAGATTTGGGTCAGGTACTTATCGTAATTTTCAATACAACAGATTTCTATATCCTCGAACGGAAGTGTATACTTCTTCCCTATCCATTCCTGCGGGGCGATCTCCCGCATAGCACACCGCCCTTCCGCATTGAGAAAATACGGTCTGCCTTTAAAACCGTATTTTTTCATGACTGCATCGTATTTTCGAAACTCTTTTTCCCTGTCCATCTTTTTGGGATTCATAAAGAGTATCAAAAATTTTTTTAAAGCATTCCTTGATGCGCTTTCGCTCGCTTCATATTTCTGCAAGCGGGATAAGTTAAAGCGGAGACGATGAAATGAAACTTTCCACCAATAAAACTTCTGGATCAGTTTCCCTGCAGGCAGTCCGTCAATCGGAAAAAGATCAATCCAGATATACTGCTCAACTTCCTGCTCATGAACAAATCTGCGGACCTTCGTATCCGTCGATTCCACTCGTGCAGGGAACCAGTAGCATGCAGGATCATTCTCCCATGGCCCTGTCAGCTTCAGAGGACATTTCCCTTCTTTCGCCAGCTGCAGCATTCGGTCGTAATCCTCCCGTGGAAGACCGAGGTCGATGTCATCGTCCCACGGGATAAAGCCTTTATGTCTTACCGCTCCCAGGAGTGTTCCGCCGATAGCAAAATAGGAGAGATCATTTTTCTCAAAGAAGTTGATCGTCTCCTTCAGCATTTTCAGCTCCGCGAGCTGCATTTTTCGTAAAAGGTCATCTGTCTGCATGCTTATTGTTATTCCTCTATGATTTCCGCATTATGCCAATTGCGTTCGTTTTCCGGAGGCATCGTCATGTAGTCCCCGTATATCATCGTGAGCATCGCGTGCGTATCCGCCGGTGCCATAAACTCTTCCCCTTCAAATTCCACTTTGGACCCTTCTCCCATGTAATCGCGTGGGATGATCTCGTGAAATCCCCAGGTGCCGAGATAGTTAATAACATAATTCGTATCGGAATCATAATCATAGGCAGCCAGTGCTTTGTTCACATTTTCCAGGCACTTCTTTGTATTGACGTTCCTAAACAGCCATTGGAGCTTCGATGCAATAGCAAGAAAGAACTTTACCCGCCTGGTTCTTTTCCGTTTCTGGTCCACCAACTCATCAAACTGTGCAAGATTATTCAAGTCCCACCAGTATGTGATACGAAGTTTATGAAAAAGTCGCCTGATTCCCGGATCAGGAAAACCATCTAGTGGGATAATATCTACCGCGACCGCTTCTTTCCGTGGGATGTTGGCGCTGTGGTTCATAATGTGGATACTGTTGTTAGCCAGTCTCGCGAAGGAATAATAATAGCCCGGCGTGAAAGAATAGTGATTTAAGGACAGCGGCTCTTCAAAAGCGTTCCTTCCAAGTTCCAACAATTTGTTGTAATCGTTCCGCGGCATAACAACATCGATATCGTCATCCCATGGGATAAACCCTTTATGCCGGACTGCACCCAAAAGTGTTCCTTCCAGCAGATAATACCGCAGTCCATTCTTTTCACAGAAAGCAACGAACTGCTTTAACATATCCAGTTCAACTAATTGTAATTGCCGTAATTCCATCGTTAAAAACTGCCCTCGTATTTTTTCCCAATAAACTTTGCTTTCAGGAAGGCAGTTCCCTTCTTCCACCAATTAATATTATCCATATGGATCACCGGAATCTCTTTAACTTCGTCTTTTTTCAGGTTCCCGGTCTCCAGCTGCCTTTCCAGCCAGACATTGAAGATGATCTCACTGATCCTGCCATAGAACCGACTCTGGAATACAGAAAGATCCTGCATCTTTTCGTTGCTCTCCATCCGGTCTTTCAGTTCAAAGAGGATGTCGAAAAGCCACCGGCAGTATGCGTCCAGCAGATCCTTCTGCATGATCATCATATTGAACATATATCCATAGGTTCGTTTAACGACCTGATCGAAACTGTCAATATAGTCCGGATATAGTTTTGCAATAATTTCACGGGTCTCATCCAGCTGCTCGATATAATGTGTATGCTTATAATGATCATAGAGAGACTCAATGTAATACTTACGCTTATTCGGCGAGAAGACTTTGATCTTCCCGAGATACGGCTTGATCTGATCATAGGTCAGGACACTTTGGAAGAGATCCTTAGTCTTCTTACAGCAAAAATGGCGGCGGTAATGAGCCAGTCCGATATAATCCGCATCCAGATTTTTCCATGCCCAATAAAGGCCAGTCAACTCGCAAAAACTCGGATTCAGGATTGAAATGTTCTCTCCCGTATTGTCTTTCACATATCCCAGGTCAAGATCATTTCCTTCGGCATCTTTTTTCCCTTCCGCACCAACATGAAGCGGAAGATACATGGGATCATCAGGCATCTGATAAGACTTATGCGCGGCAATGATGATCGTAATTTCTTTTTTCCCCTGTTCAGCCATGTTATTAATTTATCCAGGCCATTTTTCGCCTTTTGTTATGTTTTTGATTGTCTAGTTACCTCGTTCTCATTTGCGTTTTTTGATACGCAAATAAGAAGACATATTTTGAGTCATGGTATTATACCACATTCCTTCCCGAATGTCCCCCCTTTTCCCAGATCTATACTATAAATTCATTTGGCTTTTTAAAGACATAGTAGTAAAATAGTAAAAATATGTAGGCATGAAAGAAAAGGACAGATTAGATTGCAGCCACTGATTAGTATCATTATACCATTTTACAATACCGAGAAATATCTGAAGAGATGTGTCTCCAGTATCTCTTCCCAAACATATCGAAATCTTGAGATCATTTTAGTTGATGACGGATCTACGGATCACTCATCTTCGATTGCAATGGCGCTTGCGGAAGATGATTCCCGGATCCGGGTCATCCGCACTCCGAACAGGGGTGTCGCTGCTGCCAGAAATCTGGGATTAAAAGAAGCACTCGGAGAATTCGTTATGTTTGCAGACAGTGATGACTGGATGGATACGACGATCATTTGGGATATGGTGGCACTTATGGAGCAGACGGATGCCGAACTGGTTACTTGCGACATTGCACACTCTATGGAAACGCAGACCACTCCTGAGCCGAACGAGAATCCTTCCTCGCATATGTATTCAAAAAAAGACTACCTCCGTCTGTTTTTCAAGATCGACTCAAACGAATGGGTGCACTATCCGGTTGCAAAGCTTTACCGGAATGATCTGCTCCCGAATCCGCTTTATCCGGAAGATATCCGGGTTGGTGAAGATGTGCTCGGTACCTACTATGCAATTGCCAATACGCAATCAATCGCCAAGATAGAGAAGATTGGTTATTATTATTTTAATAATCCTGAAAGCGCGACTGCTCATTTTTCTGAAAAAGATTTTGATCTTCTAAAAGTCTGGGATCGAATGGTAGAGATCACGCAGGAAAAGGAACCAGAACATTCGTATGCTGTAATAAACCGTGAACGCATCAATTTCACGCTCCTTCTAAGGCTTTTAACAGAAGTCCCTGCAAAAGAAAGAAACTCTTCATTCCGGGAACAGCAGATGCTGCTTCGAAATAATCTGAAGCAATGCGAAAAAGCACTTCTGGGTTCACCGATCGTCAGGTCAAGAAAAATAATGATTTATCTGCTATGCCACTTTTTCCCTCTAATGGAATTGGGAGGCGGAATCTTCATGCTGCTTCGAAAACTATCCGGGAACAGGATTGCTGATGCCCAAAGGAGAAAGCTGTCTTGAAAAAATTATCACTGTCAGAAATACAAAAAGCAGAACTGGAAATCATGACCGTCTTTGATCAGGTGGCAAGAAAACATGATTTAAAATATTCCCTTTGTGCGGGCACTCTATTAGGCGCTGTGCGGCACAAAGGATTCATTCCATGGGACGATGATATCGACGTCACCATGCCCCGTCCGGATTATGAAAAACTGCTCCGATTAAACCGGGAGACCTCTCTCTGGCCGAAGCATCTGGAATTATGCAGTTTTGAGGATGGAACACTAGATTCTCCTTATATAAAACTATTTGATCGAAATACTAAGATTGTGGAAGAAAACTATTCTCAGGAAGATGTACAGTCTTTATGGATCGATATTTTCCCAGTAGATGGTGTACCTGACGGTCGAAAAGAACGCGTGCGTCACTATCGGAAAGCGTTGAATCTATGTAAACTAAATGTGGCATCTGTCGTAAAAAACGGGTATGGCTCAAGCACCCTCATCATTATTCTGAAGGATTTGTTTCTGAAACCTCTGGCTAAGATCATTGGGCGAAAGAGAATTGCAGAAATGCAGAAAAAATTTGCACTTAAGTATCCTTATGAACAATCTGCACTTTGCGGGATGGTGACCTGGGCATATGACGGTCCAGACCAGGCTTTAACCAGAGAAGAATATGAAGATCTGGTGGAACTGCCTTTTGAAGATCATCTTTTTTACGCCACTTCAGCCTGGGATAAAAACCTGAGCGGTATTTTCGGAGATTATATGCAGCTTCCTCCGGAGTCAGAGAGAATCACACATAATTTGGAGGCATACCGTTTATGAGCAAACAGGAATTACTCGTCAGTATTATCCTCCCAATTAAAGATGGGGATCCTGTGTTATTAGATCAGGCCATTTCGAGTGTTTTGAGCCAATCCTACACCAATTTCGAGTTATTACTGATTGATGATGGAAGTAAAGCTGACTATGCTTCTTATTTAGATAAAAAAGCAGAGCAGGATTCCCGGATCAGACTCTTTCACATTGCGCTCTCAGGCGTATCTGTGGCGCGCAATTATGCGATCGATCATGCAGCTGGAGATATTCTGACATTTCTTGATTCAGATGATTCTTTAAGTCCTTATTGCCTGGAAGAAGCCATTTCTCTTCTCAGGGATTCTGATTTAAATGCTTTATGGGGTGGCACTTTTTACGGCAGCCAGAAAGATATTAATAATCATCAACAGACTATAACTGGACCAACCCCCGCCGAAATATTAATGGCAGAAAAGATAGATCTCACCTCGGAGCGGGCGCACTTGACGAAAGCTGAATGTGTCGGTGAGCCATACCGTTTTGGAGAGCATGGTTACATCAACCGTGGAATCGCAGCACGCTTTCTAAAAAAAGAGTGTTTTGCTGCAGGAAAAAACCGGTTTCCAGTCGGAATAAAAATGTATGAAGATGCGATCTGGAATCTCCAAATGCTCTCTGATCTTCGGATTTCTTATGTCCCCGTCATATGGTATTATTATCTGGAAAATGAATCCTCCGTTTCCAATATATTCCACGAAGATGCATTGGAACGAATGGAAATCCCTTTAAAACAGATTGCCTCTATTCTGGATCTGGATGATTCAACAGAATATAAAGCTTATACACGTCTGCTCATGGATTCACTCCGTTATGTCTATCAATGGCTCTATGGGAATCCGCAATGGACTGCCACGCAGAAAGAGCGTAATGCACTAAAAGATCATATCTATAACAGAGAACCCTGGAGAGAAATTGCAGGCAGCCGTTTTACAAAGTATGCAGATGCACGTGACCGAAAGAAAGCACTTCTATTTCGCCTGCGGCTTCTTTTCTTTTATTGGAAATTAACATGAAAACAAATGTAACGCAAACAAATATAAATCGGTCTACTGGTGTGAAAAGAACAATTCTTTTCATTCTGCTCACGTTCCCCTTTTTTCAGATTGATTACTTTGTGGCGACAACCAACTGGGTTGGAAAAGTCTATACTCTTCTTCAGCTAATTGCCGGGATCGTCATTCTGTTTCTATGTATTCGATCCCGTTTATGGAAAAAACTGCCCTCGCTCTTTATTCTGTTTGCCGCTCTGTTGTTCGTAATATGTCTCGCTTCCCTGATCAACGGAGAAAACCTGAAACGGGCGCTGGAGTATTCTTTTGCGACGCTGCTTTTCTGTCTGCTTGTTGAGTATGGCATATTATCGGACATCCGTCATTTTCTACAAGCCCAAATGTGGTTTTTCGGACCTCTGATGGTCCTGAATCTGATCACCATTCTGGTTTTTCGGAATGGTATGTATATTTATGTTCGGTATTCCGAATGCTGGCTTCTTGGTTTTAAGAGCGGTCATTTTGTCTATCATCTGGCATTTCTTTTCTTTGCATTGATGTATGCTTTTCTTTGTGATAAAAAGAAACTCTATCTTGCATACATCGGACTCGGTCTGACGCTGTTGTCCACGATCCTGGTCAAAAATACAACCGCGCTCTTTGTCCTGATCCCGTTCACGATCATTATGATCGTACCAAAGATATTGAACTGCACTAAAGTCATGAATATTCTGACCTATACCGGGATTGGGGTTGCTCTGAATCTGATCATTGTTGTGTTCCGCAGGCAGGATCTTTTTTTCTGGCTGATCGTCAACATTTTACATAAACGTCCAGACCTGACTTACCGGATCCAGATATGGGACGGGGCGCTGAAAGAGATCCGGGAACATCTCCTGATCGGTCAGGGATATCGGAATTACTTTTTACCGGGAACCGGTGAAACCACACACAATCAGTACATGGAAATGCTGTATAAGGGCGGTATCATAGGCCTGATCATTTTTATTATCATCCTTGCTCTAGTGATCATCCTGCTCTTTAAGTATCGAAAGATTCGGGAAGCTAAATGGATTTCCCTCTTCCTCGGTGGATTCTTCATCATGTTTGTCATGGAGCAATTTGCTTTTTCCTTTTTCTTTTTCCTGCTCCTGTTTGCATGGCACTGTAAAGATCTTATCGGATTGGCAGAAGAACAGCGAAAACGGCAACTGGAGGAATCTGTACAGATTGGGGAGAAGAGCCGAACGCAAAAGTCTGCCCGTAATTTTCTCTTTACAATCTTTGCAAGCATCACGGCGATTGTAATCGGACTTATCGCCCAAAAGCTGTTCATTCAGATTCTGGGGCTGGAATATGCTGGATTGAATGGCCTTTTTACAAACGTTATTGCCATGCTCGCCATTGCTGACCTTGGAATCGGTGAGGCAGTCATATTCAATCTGTATAAGCCGCTAAAGGAAAATGATCAGGAGACGATTCGCTCCCTGATGCGCTTTTACCGAAAAGCTTTTCATATTATTGCCATAGTTATTGCAGTAATCGGTGCATGCATGATCCCGCTTCTGCCTTATATTGCCAAGCCAACGGAAGCAAATGTAAACATCACATGGATCTATCTGTTTTTCCTGGCCGATGTTGTACTCTCTTATCTGCTTAGCTATAAACGAGCTATCCTCTATGCAGA
>JAFWCK010000098.1 GCA_017536965.1 Lachnospiraceae bacterium
ATGTCGGCTACAAAGTACTGAACGAAGTAGAAATGCTCAAAGGCGCTGATAACATGCCTGGAAAATGGCAGCTTCTCATCTTCCTCGGCCAGCAGACCATCCTTAATCTTCAAAATCAGGCATCTGCATAATGGAGCGGAAGAAGTCAATGGCTTTGAGTATGACATGGTAATGGCTCTAACGGCCATGCCTAACGTCCGCTGGTGGCACAGGAATATCTCCCGCCAGGGATTCTGTATCAATGGCTTCGTGAAGCACTATCCAGACTTTATCGTGGAGACACAAAGCGGGAAAACGATCCTGATCGAGACGAAGGGAGACCATCTGGAGAATACCGAGACAAAATATAAACTGGAGCTTGGACGGGCATGGCAAAATATGGCCGGCAGCAGCTTCCGCTATTATATGGTTTTCCAGAGTAAAGACCTGAATCTGAATGGAGCCATACAGTTCGATAAGTTCTGTGAGCTTATGAAAAATCTATAAGTGCTGACCCAATAAATGGCCCAATAAATGACTCAATAAAACTGACTAAACGGGAAAACCGACTGTTACAGCATCTAAGGAAATCTCCGGATTTCACTAGGGAAGTCCATGCTGAAAAGCCTGGTTGGATCGCAAAGGGAAACAGGGGTCCGGGTATGGAGTGAGGAATAGAATAAGCAAAAGGAGCAGGATCATGATAAGCATAAATGACGGACGATACATAGGCGTGGATGGCTGCAGAGGTGGCTGGATCGCCTGTATTCTGAATTACGGAGAGTTTCTCCTGGAACGATTCGATTCTTTGGAGGCATTGGTTGATCATTATCCCGAATTCGATGCATTTCTGATCGATATGGTCATTGGCCTTCGAAGCAGAGTTGATCAGATCCGCCCCGATGACCTTGCACGAAAGGAACTGGAGTCCCGTTCTTCAACGATTTTTCCGGTACCATGCCGTCAGGCGGTTTATGCCGCTTCGGAGGAAGAACAGAAACAGGAAAACATACGGGTGCTTGGAAAAAGTCTGGCGAAACAGTCGATCAATATTATTCCAAAGATCCGTGAACTGGACGAATTTTTGATTCATCACCCGGAGTACAGGAACAGAATCCTGGAAAGCCATCCGGAACTAGGCTTTGCCAGACTGCATGGCCATGTGTTAATAACCCGCAAGAAGGAATTTCCCGGGTTTATGGAAAGAGTGAACATCCTGGGAAAATACCTTCCGGCCAAACCATTGACCGGATTATGGGAGAAGGCCATAGAGTTCAAGTGCAATCCGGATGACCTGGTGGACGCTGTCTGCCTTGCTGTAACGGCATCTCTGGCAGCACATAGCCTGTGTGAATCGATCCCGGAGGAGCCGGAACAGGACGAAACGGGCCTTTACATGAAGCTGACAGTCCCGAAGAAGAACGTCGGTGCACCTGCAGATGGGAAAAAGGTGGCTGTTGTGACCGGCGGTGCGAACGGAATAGGGAAATGTATAGCTGAAGAATTCCGGAAGCAGGGAGTCAGAGTATATGTGATCGACAAGGCCGATGGAGACCACTATGTCGGAGATACCTCCGATAAAGCCGTTCTCGAGACATTTGCCGGAGAAGTGATCTGTGAGAGCGGCGGCATTGACTATCTGATCAACAATGCGCTGCCGCTGATGAAGGGCATCGACGAATGCAGCTATGAGGATTTCCAATATGCGTTTTCCGTCGGAGTTACCGCACCCTTCTACCTGTCCAAGCTCTTTGCGCCTTATTTCCGGGAGGGAGCGTGCATCATCAATATTTCTTCCTCCCGTGACCGCATGAGCCAGCCGCAGACGGAAAGCTACACGGCAGCCAAGGGCGGTATCGCGGCACTGACGCATGCACTGGCGGCAAGTTTTTCCGGGAAGGTGCGAGTAAATTCTATCTCTCCGGGATGGATTGATACATCTTACCGCGTATATGAAGGGCCGGATGCACTGCAGCAGCCCGCCGGCCGCGTCGGAAATCCGATGGATATTGCCAATATGGTACTCTTCCTTTGCTCGGACAAGGCAGGATTTATTACCGGTGAAAACATCTGTATCGATGGAGGTATGACAAAGCTGATGATCTATCATGATGATCACGGCTGGACTTATACACCTGAAAAATAATCCGCAGGCTTTCGGTAAAACTGCTGACGGAGAGGATCATATGATTGATAGAAATACGCAGGTAAAAATAGAGTTCAGCGGCACCATACGTTCTGTCCAGCCGCGTTCCAATGTATGGCGCTACCGGCTGGATAACCGTACCCATAGTATGACAGGATACAATCTTTTCCTGTCCGGAACGGCAGAAGGCGCAGAAAAAGATTTCGCGGTTGCCATCTCTGAGAAGCAAATGATGAAATTTCATTTTCACATCGGAGACGAGATCGGGGGAACAGCCTGGACAAAGATGTATCCGAAACTGGAATATGCGGATTATTACCGCGTCGGCGGCTTGAAGAAGATTATAACTGCGCCGGATCCTGACGAGGATGCTCATGAGCCCTGGGTTGGAGAAGTGCCGGAACTGTCCGTCTATGACTGGTGGGGCTGCCGTATGCTGGACAGCCGTTCCTGGAAGGGAAAGTGCTTCACCTGCAAATGGACTTGTATGGCAAACGTAGCGATCGAATACAACTGGGGCATTACCCAGAAATTCCGTTTCGAGAGCTTCTGCTATGGACCGAAGAACTGTAAGCGGTACAAGATGGGAAAACCGAGGGCAGTTCCATACAAGGACTGCGGATCGGTTTACGATGAAGGCTGGTTGGATGACATCTGCACCGAGAATCGTGATGATGAAGAGTAATAGTAAGAGGTAATGCTTGGGGATCTGACTCCGGAATGGTGGATTGGATAGATGCCTAAACCAAAAGTCGGATGATAATTTCAAAAAACTGTATATTAATGATGATGGAGATGCCATCTGCAACAGGTCGATTCCTGAGGCAGATGGCATTTTTGCTGCCATACAATGGGTGTTAGCCGGGGATGTGAAATAGCGATCCTGTTATACAGGTAGACTGCTTCATAACCGGTTCACTATATTTGCCCAACGACAATTTTTTATGGGTGGCGTAGAACACTGCTTACGTTGGGCAAGGCTTCTCCTGATTCCGGGCAGATGGTCTGCGCCTGGAAAGGAGGTAAGCGATGAATAATCGGGCGGATTGCGGGTACTTTAGCCAGAAGGGATAATGGACGCATGGAGTGGTCCTATCCCCTGCAAGTCCTTTGCGCTAAAGATATCCGGTCACATAAAGCCCGTTCATGTGACGATCTATCAGCCACTCCCGAAATTAAAAAGAAACGGAGTGGAATGATTTATGAAAAAGAACAACGTTCGTTCTGACCTGGAATGGTTCGAAACTATCAGGGAATGCCGTTCAAGCGGCCTCAGCGAAAGAAAATGGTGCGAGGCGAACGGCATCAGCCACAATAGTCTGCATTACTATATTAAGAAGCTGCGTGGCAGGGGCTATGATATCCCGCAGCCGTCACGCGTCTCAGGCAACGGCCCCAGGCAGGAGGTCGTCCCCCTCGCAGTCCGTAGTGGGAGTGACGGACTTGCCGGAGGCGATCCTACAGCTCCGGGAGGCGGGACGGTCGCCGCGAATGTCTTCGTAGGGAATGTCCGCATCGATTTCCATGACGGCGCAAGCGCCGCTACGATCAGGAATATCCTGTACACGCTGGGAGGGCTGTCATGTTAGGAGACCTTTCCCGTGTTTCTAAGATCTACCTGGTGACCGGAAGAACTGACATGCGCAAGTCTATTGACGGCTTGATGTCGGTCATCCGCGATACCTACGACATGGATCCCTTCGCAAATGCGCTCTTCCTCTTCTGTGGGAGGAAGTCGGACAGGATCAAGGCCCTCCATTTTGACCAGACCGGGTTCGTGATCCTTTACAAGAGGCTCGACAACGGGCGCTTCCAGTGGCCGCGTAATGCTTCCGAAGTACGCGCCCTCACCAGGCAGCAGTACCGGTGGCTCCTGGAGGGGCTTTCCATCGAGCAGCCGAACGCGATCCACGGAGGGTCCGGCAGGAAGGATTTTTAGGCTCTGCCTTTTGTGCAAAACGTAGAATATTTGTTTTTTTTCCGTACCTGCGCATTTTTTTATCCACACCCGGAATGCCCGTATACGCTATCCCGGCAGGTGTGAGAAAAAGCGAATCGGAGATATCCACAATTTGCCCTTTCCTCAGGTCATTTCCCCTCCCCGGGAAGGCCTCCGGCCGGTAAAAAGCAGGGGTTGTCCACCGTCAGAATGACGGATGGCCACAGCCAGGCGGTTTGCCGTGCCCCAGCATCCTCTTTATAATAGAGGAAAGACTATGGAAGGGAGGACAGCAGGATGGCGGAAGGACCATATGCGGACATCCAGAAATACATCGAGCACCTGGAGCAGCAGACGCAGGAGCAGGCCGAGACCATCAGGAACCTGAACGGGACCATCACGGATCTCCGGCGTACGATCGCCAACCTTCAGGAGACCCTGGACGAGCTCAACCGGAAGATCTTCGGCACATCCAGCGAAAAAACAGGACGACTTCCCGATGATGAAGAACCCGGGGACGAGATCCGGACAGCCGGAGGCCATGAAGTCCTGGTAAAAGAGCACACGAGGAAAAGCAAGGCAAAATCGATGCGCAGGGATCTTTACGAAGCACTCCCGGTACGCAGGGTGGACATCCCCGTCCCCGCAGGCGGCCGTAACTGCCCTGACTGCGGCGCCCCGATGGAGCACCTCGGCTGGCAGTTCGGCCGGGAGGAGCTCCGGATCACGCCCGCGAAAGTGGAACGGGTCCAATATTTCCAGGAAACGCTGGTATGCCCGGTGTGCCGGAAAGAGGATGTCACGACGATCACCAGGGCAGCTCTGCCGACACCCCTCCTCAGCCACAGCCCGGCATCCCCGTCCATGGTGGCCACGGTCATGTATGACAAGTCCGGCCTTTACCTTCCGTTCTACCGGCAGGAGAAGGACTGGGGGCTTCAGGAAGTGCCGCTGCCCCGGGAGACGATCGGGAACTGGTACAACAGGTGCTCCCTGGATTATCTTTCCCCCATTTATGACGCCCTGCACGAGAAGTTCCTGGGCCGGGAAGTGATCCACGCGGACGAGGTGCCATGCCAGGTCCTCCATGAGAAGGACCGGGAAGCGCAGGCGAAATCCTATTTCTGGATATACCTTACCGGGTCGGACGGGCTTCCGGGGATCGTCCTTTATGACTACCAGCCGGGCCGCGCCGGAAAATATCCCGCAGCCTTTCTGGAAGGTTTTTCCGGGTATGTCCATTGTGACGGGTACAGCGCGTATGGCACGCTCACAGGGGTCATCATCGTATGCTGCCTTGCCCATTGCCGGCGGAAGTTCTTCGAGGCGGTCCCCAAAGAACGCCGGAAGGACCTCAGGCTCCTGGACATCAACTCTGAACAGGCCATCCCGGAACCGGAGGGCGACATCGCCGCCCGTGAGGACCTGCTCCCGGCGGAAAAAGGGGTCCTGTTCTGCAACCGCCTGTTCTTCATGGAGCGGGAATACAGGGACCTGTCCGCGGATGAGCGTAAGACCATCCGCCTCCGGACAGAGCCTGCAGTTTGGGAAAGCTTCTGGTCATGGATCGACACCCTTTCGCCGGTGGGCGGAAGCAAGCTGGAGAAGGCAGTGAATTACGCCAGGAACCATAAGGAATCCCTGATGAACTACCTCCTCGATGGCAGGTGCGAGCTTTCGAACAACGCGGCGGAGCGGAAAGCGAAGGTCTACGCAACGTCAAGGAAGAATTTCCTGTTCCACGACACGGAGGACGGCGCGAAAGCAAGCGCGATCGTCATGAGCCTTATTGAGACCGCCAAGGCCAATGGCCTGAACCCGTTCCAGTATCTGTACACCCTGCTGTTGTTCATGCCGGACCACAAAGATTCGCCCGCAAGCATCGAACAACTAATGCCATGGAGTGATTTTATAAAGGAACGCTGTTCAGGACAGATGGATACTGAAACATATACACCCGAAAATCCAGGGGAGCTGCCGGCCTGATTCCGCGGCTTCCCCGATAGCCGTTGCCAACTTTACGAACGGATGATTATTCATCGCTTACGAAAGGAGAATCTGAAATGGTCATGATCAGAACACATGCCAAAGGTTGCACGCCCCTAACTGCTAATTTTTTTGCGAAACATACCTTTGCAAGGGAACTGTTACCTTGCTGCTTTATGGAGTCCTTCCGATGGATTTTCTATAATAAAGATGAAGAAATGTCGGAAGGAGGTGGCGCCCGGTGAAACCCAGTTTTACAGAAGAAGAAAGAAAACAGATCGGCCGCCGCATCCGTGATTCAAGAAATGCCAAAAAGTATACGCTGGAGGATTTAGCCGAAAAGTGTGACTGCTCCTCCAAACATATTGGGGATGTGGAAAGAGGCACCGTCAGTGCTTCCTGGCCGCTGGCAGTAAAGATCGGAAAGGCATTGAATACAGGCGTAGACTACTATCTTGCAGATACCTCCGACCAGTATTTCGATATCCAGATTGATGTGGAAATCTCCAATATCCTGAAGGAATGTGACATGGAGACCCGAATGTTGATACGTGACACCGCCAGAAGAATTGCGGAGTATGGGAAGAGGATCCAGACGAGAAAGGACTAAGCTGATAGTAGTTGCCAATGTAAACACTTGGCAGCCATAAATACAATACGAAGGATGTCCGCAGGGCTGCCGGGTTACGACAAGGCAGTCCTGCGGTTTTTTATATATCTTGGAATCTGTCGAAGTATACTGAAATGAGGTGATGGTATGTTGGAAAAGATCTTTTCGTTAGGAAGGTCAAGGGAAAAACAGTCCGACGACACCACCGGTAAATACCGCACGATCTCGGAGGAAGAATATCAGCGGTATGTGTTTGAGGACGAGCTTTTCAAAATCATTGTGGAAACGGAAGCAGCCCTGCATAACATCGAAGATCCCATGGAGATCGCGGTTGGTGTTATGAAGGCAGCCTGCAAATTCTATGGTGCTGACTGGTGCGGCATTCTGATAGCGGATCTCCGTTCGCAATTATGGCGTCCCGAGATGTGGTACGATGTGGAAGCCGGCCCTATGAAGGAAACCCTGTTTCATGAGTTTGAGATGACCGATGAGTTCGTCACATGGGCAGAGCACCTGGTTAGTCAGAAGCCTATGATCATCCCGGATACAGAGGCTATACGGGAAACCCATCCGAAGGAATATGAAGCATATCAAAGACTCCAGACCAGGGCGGTAATCGGCGTTCCCTTTGGCCAGCATCCCCTGGGCTACATGGTTGTAAGAAATCCGATCCGAAATATTTCCCAACCTGAACCTCTTCAACTGGCATGTTTCGTAGCTATGATGATGGTGCTGCAGAAGCGCCGTCTGGAAGCGGAGCGCCGTTATATTTCAAATGACGCACCGGATGACGGGAGGCTGAGGATACGCTATAACATCCTCGGCCAGCACAGCATGGAAATCAATGGAAGACGCATCCGTGAGCAGGATCTGGCGCATCCTAACCGGCGTGGATGGGTGATCCTGTTATATCTGATCCTTCATAAAACACCGGTTGATCAGCTGAGCATGGCCGCAGATCTGTGGCCGGATGAGCCGGAGAAGTCGGCGCGGTCAAACATCCGTCAGGCGATCTACCGTCTGCATAATGATCTGGCCGTATACCACGATGCCAAGGTCATCGATGTGAAGTCCGGGATGCTTGAACTGCTGGATGACGTCCATATCGTTACAGACGCGGAAGAAATGGAAAGCCTGTACCTGAAGGCAAAATCTACTGCGAATCCGGACGAGAAAGCCGGGACACTTAAGAAGGCCTTTGAACTGTATCAGGGACGCCTGTTTGAACTGGGAGAACTGGATATGGGCTCCTGGCTGATCCCTTATACGACACATTACAATCAGGTATTCATTGACATTGCGAGAGAACTTCTGACCATGCTTGGGCACAGCAGGGATTATCACAGGATCATCGAGTATGCTTCCCGTGCCTTAAGCCTTGAACCGGGAATACAGGATGCCTATTATTGGATCTCGATTGCTGCCGAAGCAACCGGAAACAGCATAATGAAAGAACGCTACGATCAGATGGCCAGGGATGAGCTCGCGGAGGAGGAATACCAGAAAGTACAGAATCTGCTCGCGCTGCGGACACATGTAAAAGAATAATGAGGGACGAAATAGGGGTCTGTCGGCAGTGGTTTAACCGCTGCGGCAGACCCTTTCTTTGCGTTTACAGTTTTTTGTGTGAAATACTGGTAATAAACTGAAAAAGAGTCCTGTCACAGGATTGTCACAGCCGTGTAACTGCGGTGTCACAGCGCGAAAAAAGATTTTGAAGATAATTTCAATGTAACAGGATTGTCACAGGCCCTGTAGCAAGCCCTGTCACAGCCGCCCATTAGAGTGTGCGATGCAAAAACAACAGACAGCATTGTATACGAAACGGACGGGTGACAGAAATTGGAACAGGCTAACCAAACAGAGGCGGTTGTTTTTGCAGGAAACTGTGGAAGCGGCCGCCTCTTATTTTTTTGCGCGGAAAACCGGGCAGCGGCAAAGGCCTTTTCGGGCTGCAGATGCCGATCTCCTCCGGTTCTGAGATTTGACCAATCAACAAATTTCAGAAATCGGAGGAAAGAATCATGTTTGATATGAAAGCATGCGGAGCCAGGATCAAGGAACTCCGCAAGAAGAATAATGAAACGCAGGAAACCATGGCCTGCAATCTTTACATTTCCCAGGATCATATCCGGAAGATCGAATCCGGCAAGAGCGGCGCATCGATCGACCTGCTGATCGATATTTCCACATACTTTGGAGTAACCCTTGACTATCTGATCCGGGGAAAACGTGAAGTGACCGATACCGAGGAACGTATTCTCGCAAAGCGGAAAAAGGAGCTCCGAGACATTGCCCAGGATCTGTTTGTCATGTCCGCGAAACTGTAACCGGGTGTAACAGACCCGGTAAACCGGGCGTGACAGGCTCTAACGGAAACAGTACTTTCTTATTACACTGACTTCAGAGCAGCGAAGTTGCTGCCATGCGCACTTTGACAACTGAATATACATTTCATCAGGCACATTCTGATTCTTGATTTCCCCAGAGAGCCTAAGAGAGGTTCGCCATGATCGGACGGATACTGCAGCACTTTTTTCTATGACGGCAGGAATTCATCGGGAGCGGTTCAAACCTATTGCAAATGCCGGGACTGCACCCGGCGGCGGCCATGACCTGGGGAAGGGGATAATGATACTTCCGTCTTAGGGCGGCTCGGCGAGAACCGCGGAGGGGTGAGACTCCCATGAGCGCAGGCAAGCAGGCCTGCCGCCTGATGTATTTCCCATCGGACATTTTGTCCGGTTCTCCGGGGTGTCGTGGACAAATAGGAGGACGAGCATATTGAAGATGAACGGCAGGCCGGCTGTGCGGTCAGTATAGATTGCGGCAGTGGCCTGCCTTTACACAGGAGGAACAAGATATTCTCATAAGGAGAGCTGAATAAGGGAATGAAAACAGATTGGACATACCGCCGGGGAGACATTTACCTGGCGAACCTGAATCCCTTCAAGGGATCCGAACAAGGAGGCAAGAGGCCGGTGGTGGTTTTACAGAACAACACCGGCAACCTCCACAGCTCCACGATCATTGTGGCAACGATGACCTCCCACACGGATAAGAAAAAAGACCAGCCGACACATTATATCCTACCGCCGGTCGGAAGACTCAAGACGGCATCGGTGGTGCAGCTGGAACAGATCAAAACGATCGACAAATGCCGGGTGATGAAATATTTCGGAAGGATCCCGGCGGAGCATATGAAGGAAATCAACAGAATCATAAAGATCAGCATGGGGATCATGAGAATCCCGAAGGAGCTGACGATCGAACAGGAGGCAAAGAGCAATGTTTGAAGATGTTATCGCAAAAATGAATCAGGAAGCTGTACGGAATGAAGTCAGCAGCGGAGATGATAAAAGAACATATACCGTGGATGAGATTCAGGATATCCTGGGGATCTGCCGTACCTCTGCGTACAGCCTGGTGAAACAGAACCTGTTTCACTGCGTCCGGATCGGAGGCCGTATCCGCGTTTCCAAGAAAAGCTTTGATGAATGGCTGGATGCATTGGCCTGAATATGTCAAGGATGTCGCCGGTACTTTTTTCAGCTGGCGACATCCTTAAAAACAAGCCGGGCGTTCGATAGAATGGGGGCAGGTAAAGCGCTTACCAAGAAAGGACGTGAGGCATATGAGAAAAAAGAGCATGTCCGTCATGGAGATGGGACGGATGCTGGGACTTAAGAAGACCAATTCTTACTGGCTCATCAAAAAGGGCTGGTTTGAAACGGTTATGGTTGCAGGCAAGATGCGCGTCATGGTGGATAGCTTTGAGGAATGGTATCAAAGCCAGACGCATTACAGGAAAGTAAATGCCGTGGAGAGCCACGGTATGCAGTAAGGAGGCTTCTATGGCATCGATCATCAAACGGCGGAAAAAGTTTTCCGTTGTCTACCGATATACGGATGAGAATGGAAACGAGCGCCAGAAATGGGAATCGTTTGACACCATGGCGGAAGCGAAAAAGCGGAAGCTGGAAGTGGAGTTCAAACAGGAAAACAATGAATTCATCGCGCCGTCAATGAAGACGATCAATGATCTTCTGGCGGAATATATGGCAATCTACGGAGTAAATACCTGGGCAATCTCAACTTATGAGGGAAGAAAAGCCCTGATCTCAAATTACATATCTCCTATTATCGGGGATATGAAACTGGAGGATGTCACACCGAGGATAATGGATAAATACTATCGGGATTTGCTGTCTGTGAGATCCGTTGTGCCAAACAACATGCGCCCAAGGAACGAATTTGTTTCCCCGCATATTGTAAGGGAGATCCATAAACTCCTTCGGAACGCCTTTAACCAGGCTGTCAAATGGGAACTAATGACGAGAAATCCGGTGGAACATGCAACACTCCCGAAAGAAGAACACACGCCGCGGGACATCTGGACAGCGGACGTGCTGTTCAAAGCTTTGGATTTATGTGAAAATGACGATCTGAAGCTCGGTATGAACCTGGCATTCTCCTGTACTCTCCGGATGGGGGAGCTGCTCGGTCTGACATGGGACTGTGTTGATATCTCTCAGACCAGTATTGAAAACGGGCAGTCCTATATTTTTATCAATAAAGAGCTGCAGCGTGTCAACCGGGTCTCTATGGAAACTCTTGGCGATAAGGGTGTCATTCGCCGGTTTCCTCCCGCAATTCGCAGCACGAACACGACACTTGTGTTGAAAGAGCCGAAGACCAAAACCAGCGTGCGGAAGATTTTCCTTCCCAGGACTGTGGCAGAGATGCTGGTCCAGCACAAAAAGGATCAGGAAGAGATTCAGGAACTGTTCGGTGAAGACTATGTGGATTACGGTCTTGTGTTTGCTTCCACGAACGGAAGGCCGGTCGAATCCTCTCACATGAACAGGCTCTTTTCCGAACTGATCCGGAAGAACGATCTCCCGAAGGTTGTGTTTCACAGTATCCGCCATACCAGCATTACGTATAAGCTGAAGCTGAACGGCGGGGATATGAAGTCGGTGCAGGGCGATTCCGGTCATGCACAGCTGAAAATGGTGGCGGATGTATATTCGCACATTATCGACGATGACCGCTGCCTGAACGCACAGAGGATGGAGGAAGCGTTTTATTCCGGGAAGAAGGATCCCTCCGGAAATAACGAGACCGCAGGTCCTGAACAGGCAGTTTTCCCTAATACGGCTGGAGAAGCGGCTGATACAAATACAGACGAAACGTCGGCAGATGCAGCGCTTCTGATGAAGCTGCTTCAGAAGCCGGAAATGGCAGCGCTTTTGAAGACGCTGGCCGCAAGTTTATGAATACAGTACATACGCCACAGTATGTAGAACAGCTTCAATGTGCTGATCGACAGAGGGCAGAATGCTCACAGAGAAATTTGTGAGTGTTCTGCCCTCTTTTTCTATCTTCTATCAAAACGCAAAACTATTGATTTTTTGAAGTTTTGCGTTTATATTATAAGCAGTGAGGTGATAAAAGGATGTATATCAAAAGAGATCTGCTTCTCGAAAAGCTCATTCGATATAGGAAAAAGGACATTGTGAAAGTTATTACCGGCATCCGCAGGTGCGGAAAGTCGGTTCTTTTGAATGAGATATACTATGACTATCTCCTGGCTGATGGCGTTCCTTCAGATCATATCATCAAGGTTTCGCTTGATCTGAAAAAATGGGAAGCACTCAGGGATGGGGATGCTCTTTATCATTTCGTAGCAGAGGCTATCCGGGATGAGGAGTTATATTATGTGTTCCTGGATGAAATTCAGCTTGTGGAGGGATTTGAAGAAGTAGTCAACTCGATCAAGGCTGAATTCAATACAGATGTATACATTACCGGCTCCAATTCCAAGCTGCTATCACATGATATCAACACGATCTTTCGTGGCCGTGGCATTGAGATCAAAGTATTTCCATTATCGTTTGCCGAGTTTCTTTCATTTAGGCAGATCGATAAAATGGATGCGTTTGATGAGTACGTGCGGTTTGGCGGATTGCCTTATGCCGTTCGCGAGATAGAAGAACAGGAAAAGAGATCTTATCTGGACATGATGGTAAACACGGTGGTTACTAGGGATATGATCGAACGCTATGATATTCGCAATGAAGCCTTGTTTATTGCCTTGATAGAGCTTCTCTGCTCTTCTATTGGAGCATATGTTTCCACGAATAAGATTGCCAATACTTTGAAGACGAATGGCTTTAAGTCGGTGGACAATGAAACGATCAGCAGATATCTAAGCCATATTTGCGATGCTTTCCTCTTTTATAGGGCTGACCGGTATGACATAAAGGGAAAGGAATATTTAAAGACGCAGAATAAGTATTATGCGGCTGACATGGGACTTCGTAATGCGGCTATTCATTACAGACAGATCGAGATCACGCACATTATTGAAAATCTGGTATATCTGGAGCTGCTTCGGCGGGGATATATTGTTGACATTGGGAAGAACCGGGAAAAAGAAATTGATTTTGTTGCAAAGGATCTTAGCGGAAAGAGATACTACATACAGGTTTCTTACACCATACAGGATGAAGCAGTAAAAGAGCGGGAAGTATCGGCGTTTCGTCTGTTGGATGATGGATATAAGAAAATCCTGATAACTATGGATCGTAATCCACTGTCGAATCTTGAGAACGGATATCAGATGATGCATTTGTTTGATTTCCTGCTGAATGAACAGGCTTTGGAAACAGTTTGATTATCAAAACGCAAAAGCCCATTATTTGAGCAGTTTTGCGTTTTGCCAGAAAGAATACATATCATC
The DNA here is from genome assembly GCA_017536965.1 of Lachnospiraceae bacterium. Taxonomy (GTDB): domain Bacteria; phylum Bacillota; class Clostridia; order Lachnospirales; family Lachnospiraceae; genus RGIG5612. Next base: position 13,406 of record JAFWCK010000098.1, read on the forward strand.
CGCCAAAGTTTCACTGACCGGTGATATGAAATGGAATTTTACGTCTGGAGTGCAGCCACTGCACTTCAGAAGAGAAGGTTGTCGTCGAGGTATGAGTAGGAAAGGAGGGAGATCATGGTATCACACAATGCGGCAGGTCAAATGCTTGGATACCTGTATCAGGTGCGTTATGCTCTGAACCTCCTGATGAGCAGTGATGATCCGAGTTACCAGATATCTATTGAGAAATTTGATGACATCGCTTTCGACAAAGAGGGTACGCCTGTTCAGCTTATTCAGGCTAAGCATCATACAACCCCAGCTAGTCTTACAGATGTTTCTACAGATTTGTGGCGAACTCTGAATGTGTGGTTTGATGCGATATCAGCAGACATCTCTTTGCTTGATCACACGGATTTTGTAATCATAACGACAGCTGGTGTTCCAGCCAATTCAGCTGCTGAAGCCATTCAAAACCAAAAGTATCAGAAGGCATATGATCGGCTTAAAGCCGCTACCGAAGATAGCACGAATAAGACAAATGCTAATTATTATAAAAGATTCAATCAGGCAGATAAAAACGTTTTAATGAACTTGGTAAAGAGGGTGAAGATTATCTCCTCTGCCAGTGATATTGTGAATGTTGAAAAAGATATTCAGAAACAGATTAAATATTCATGCAAGCCGGAACATGTTTCAATGGCTACCGAGCGTATTGAAGGTTGGTGGTTTCAGGAATCTGTTCAAGCATTGTCCTCTACTAATCCCACTATAACCACCCAAAAGCAGCTGCATTCTAAGATTTATGAAATAACACGTCAGTATGGTGATGACAATCTCCCTATCGAATTTTGGGATTTGGATGAAATAGAAGAAGCAGAATTGGATCCAAAAGACAGAATATTTCTCGAACAGCTTCGGCTCCTTCAATACAAGAGTAGGTCGCTGCGTATTGCTCTTCAAGACTATTATAAAGCATCAATGCAACGTTCTAGTTGGCTTCGGCAGGGACTTGTATTTGCCAATGAATTGGACACATATGAATATCGTTTAAAAGATGCGTGGGAACATGCATTTGCAGATATGGAGGAGGATCTAAAAGACTATGAGAATCCCACAGAGCAGGAGAAAATAAAAGCAGGCAAAGAGTTATACCATCGAGTAATGGATCGTGACATCCGGATTCGATCTCGTGTTGATGCTTCTTACGTTATGAAGGGGACGTATCATCGACTCGCAAACAACTTAATTGTTGGTTGGCATATAGACTTCTTTGAAAAGCTTAAGCATCTTCTGGAAGGAGTCGATGAACAATGAGAGTGTGGGATTATAGGCCAGACGAAGTAAAGTATCTCCTCAACCCTGCATTTTGTGGGAGAGTGATTTACGGAACTGTTTCTGAATATCAGAGAATTACAAAAAGAGATTTTCCATTCCCGCTTATCTATTTGGTCTTGCCTTTGGTTCTACCACGGCAGATACGAACAGAGATAAATAGCCGGACGCAGTTAACTAATTGGGTACAGAGGCATCAAGAATTGATTTACAATTTTGGAAAACGTGCCAGGGATTTAGTGGAAATTACAAATGAAGCCCTCGAGTTTATGATGCAGGCTGGTTATATCAGTTTGAATGACAACGGGGAATTATCCAAAGTGCTAACGGCTGGAACACTCAGCAAAACAAAGCATACAGATGCAGAAGTAGCGGAGTGCTTACAAAAAGCCGAACATGTAGGACGATGGTTTGCAGGTACGGGAAAAGTTGAAATAATATACACATGTTTGGGGGTGAGACCGTGATGCAGATCCTGGAATTGGTTCTATATGGGAAGAACGGACAAAAACGTACACTGTCATTTAAACCGGGAAAAGTGAACATCATACCAGGTGAATCAAAAGCTGGAAAGTCTGCCGTCGGCGATATTATTGAGTATTGCATGGGTGGAAGTAGTTGTAACATTGCTGTTGGAATTGTTCGTGATAATGTAGCCTGGTATGGTTTGCTTCTTCAATTTAACACGAACAAAATATTTGTAGCACGAAAAAATCCTGATCCAGGCAGGCAAACCACATCATTTTGTTATTACGAAGTGGGGACAGATATCAGGTCTCCTGAAAAAGCTGATTTTTCATCAAATACAAATGTTGAAGGCATAGAGAAACTTTTAACAAAGCAGATTGGAATTTCAGAAAATATTCATATGCCAGAAGATGATGAAAGTCGCGATCCGTTGGAAGCTAACATCCGACATGCTCTTTTTTGCTGCTTTCAGAGTCAAGATGAAGTTACAGCCAGGAACTATTTATTTCATAGACAAAGTGAAGGCTTACCTATCACTAATGCGATCAGGGATACCTTGCCATATTTCCTGGGTGCTGTTAGTGAAGAGGCGGTTCTGCTGGCCACAGAAAAACGTACAAAGGATCGAGAACTGAGGATTTTAAAAAGGCAGATAGAAGAAGCGGAGGCTATCAGCGGGATTGGCTCAGAAAAGGCAATAGCCCTTTTAATTGAAGCTGAAGCAGTTGGTTTGATTCAGGATGTTGATGACATTGATAAAACGGATTTTGATGCCCTTTACGAAGCGCTTAAACAGATACATTTAGTAACACAGAGTGTGCCTACAGGCTCAATGGATCGCCTTTCTGCCCTTCAGACACAATTAAAGGAAAAAGAAGATGAACTTTGTGACCTTCAGGATAGCATAAGTGAGGCACGTTCTTATTTGGCGGATGCATCTGGTTTTAGAGGTGAGCTGGAGCATCAGAAAGTCAGGTTAGAGTCAATTGGGCTCTTTGAGAAACTTGATTTTAGCCCCGGGAAATGTCCCCTTTGTTCTGGAGATATCAATCCTGAACCACCTGGAGTTACAAAACTTAAAGAATCAATACGATCGCTTGATCAGTCAATTAGTCGTGTTGAAAAGGAACGGCCACAGTTGAGGCGATTTATAGATCAGCAGGAAGCAAAGAAAAGCGGCATAAAAGACGAAATAGCGGTAATCAGAGCTGAGATTGAAGGAACATACAATCAAATGGAGGATGCGGATCGCATCCGCGATTTGAATGGTAGGCGTGCCAAAGTTTTTGGTCGTATTAGCTATTGGCTTGAAAACGTTCAATTGGCTGACGATACAGCTGATGTAAAAAAGAAAATAAAGGTGTTGAAGGATAGGATTGCAGAGATTGATGCTATTCTTAGCAATGATTCTGTAAAAGATCGGGTTTCCTCTGCCCTTTCAGTAATTCAAAACGATATGACTACCTGGGCGAATGAGCTGGAAATGGAGTATGCAGGCTCTCCGTATAGGTTGGATATGGGCAGGGTAACGGTTGTTGTTGATCATGGACGACCTATTCCTCTGAAAGAAATGGGGAGCGGATCAAACTGGCTGGGATCTCATTTGATTACTATGTTTGGTCTGCACAAGTATTTTATAAATAACGAACGGCCTGTTCCGAATTTCTTGTTCTTAGATCAGCCTTCTCAGGTGTACTTTCCGGAAGGATCTACAGCTGATGAAGATATGGATGTCCAGGCAGTCACAAAGATTTTTGCATTCATTAGAGCACGAGTTGCCGAAATGAATGGGAAAATGCAGGTTATTGTTGTTGACCACGCCAGGTTGGATAACGACGATTTCAGAGAAGAAACCATTGAAGACTGGAAGAATACAGGCAAAAAACTTGTACCGGTTGATTGGTATGAGGAGACAGAGATTGTCCCAGAAGAGAACCATGATGATGAAGAATGATTGTGAATAATAGATGTGTGTTTTACTAGAAAAGATTACATATCATCGGAGCATAATTCCCATCACCTGGTGATACAAAACGGAAAAGCGACCGTCAAACTTTTTTCAGCGTCCTGCTAACACATGTGCAAACGGGACGGTGAAAAACATGCTGATATCAGCCATCATGGGATGGTACGAGATGGACTTTCTACTCGTGAAAAAGCCAGCACTGGAGCGGATTTCATAGCATTTCCCATCACTCCACAACATCGTTCCATGCGAACTCCTAAGCGGTAGGTCGGGTGTTCGAGTCACCTC
>JAFWCK010000099.1 GCA_017536965.1 Lachnospiraceae bacterium
GAATGATAATCTATGCGGCGAGGAAGAGTAATGACCCCGCTTGTGTTTTCTTAATGAAAAGGATGTAGAAAAATGAAACCAATCATTGGTGTAATGCCTTTGTGGGACGATGAAAAAGACAGCCTCTGGATGCTGCCGGGATACCTGGACGGCATCGCACAGCAGGGCGGCATTCCGGTCATCTTTCCTTTTTCTGATAAAGAAGACGACCTCAAGCAGCTGATGTCCACGTGCGATGGATTCCTGTTTACAGGCGGGCACGATGTCCTGCCGTCGCTTTATGGTGAGGAGCCTTTGCAGGACTTGTTGGAACGCGATCTTTTGGATTGCTGCGAGAAGCGCGACCGGATGGAGCTGATTGTTCTGCGGGAGGCGATGAAGGAGAAAAAGCCAATTCTCGGTATCTGCCGCGGTCTACAGTTTATTAACGTGGCTCTGGGCGGAAGCTTGTATCAGGATCTGCCGCTGCAGCACCCGTTCGATGTGGTTCATCATCAGCCGGCCCCTTACAATGTCCCAAGCCACGAGGTCAAGCTGACAGAGGGGTCTCCGTTGTATACGTGTCTTGCGGATGGATTGATGTGTCAGGGCAGCGCTCAAGAGGAGCTGCGCCAAGGCGGCGTGCAAAGTGTTCAGGCATCTGGGCAGGCCGACTTACAGAATTGCCGGCTGGCGGTCAACAGCTGCCATCATCAGGCGATCAAGGATCTAGCGCCAGGCCTGGAGCCTATGGCTGTTTCTGATGACGGCCTGGTGGAGGCATTCTATTTGCCGGACTATCCGTTTTTGTGGGCGGTTCAGTGGCATCCGGAGTTCTGCGCATATACCGATGAGAACAGTCAGAAGATCTTCCTCGCGTTTGTAAATTCCATGAAATAGAAAAGTAATAAACAATTTGACTTAACGAAATATAACCGTAATCTAAACGTAGCATTTTAAGAAAAATTCTTATATGATATGCATAAGTGTGACAAGGGGACGGTTCTTTTGTCACACTTGGGTAACAGAAACGCAACAAAGGGACCGTCCCCTTGTTACGCTAAAGGAGGTTACAATGAGTTTTTTTGAGAAAGACATTAAGAAACTGGGATTTGGTCTGATGCGTCTGCCAAAGAAGGACGATGTCATTGATATCGAGCAGGTGAAAGAAATGGTCGATCTCTTTATGGAGGCTGGCTTTACCTATTTCGATACGGCATGGGCATACACCGGGTCCGAGGCTGCCATCCGCCAGGCACTGGTAGAGCGCTATCCGCGTGAAAGCTATCAGCTGGCAACCAAAAACGCAGCATGGGCTGGCGGCAAGACCAAAGAATCCGCAATCGAACAATTTGAGACATCATTGGAACTGACCGGCGCAGGATACTTCGATAACTATCTGCTGCACAATCTTGGTGAGCAGCGCACCCACTTCTTCGACGACTTCGAAATGTGGGATTTTGTAAAACAGAAAAAGGCAGAAGGAAAGATCAAACACTACGGATTTTCCTTCCATTCAACACCTGAGGAGCTTGATGCAATCCTCACGGCACACCCGGACGCTGAGTTTGTACAGTTGCAGATCAACTATGCAGATTGGGAGAACCCGGCAATTCAGTCGCGCGGCGTCTATGAAGTCGCACGCAAACACGGCAAACCGGTTGTCATCATGGAGCCATTAAAGGGCGGCCTGCTGGCAAATCCGCCTGAAAAAGTGAAGGAGGTTCTGACCGCGAAGGAACCGGATGTATCTGTTGCATCCTGGGGTATCCGCTTTGCTGCAAACCTGGAAGGCGTGCTTTGCGTACTGTCCGGTATGAGTGATGTCGCTCAGATGAAAGACAACATTTCCTTTATGAAGGACTTCAACGGATTCACCGATGAGGAACTCGCTACCATTCAGACTGCACGTGAAGAACTGAACAAGATCCCGCTGATCCCGTGCACCACATGCAACTACTGCGCAAAAGTCTGCCCAAACGACATCGGCATTTCGGGAAGCTTTACGGCAAAGAATATGCTGACCCTGTATGGCGATAAGAAGTTTGCAACCAACCAGCTGAACTGGCTGGTCGGCGGACATGGCAAGAATCCGGCGAGCGAATGTGTGAAGTGCGGTCAGTGCGAGGATGTCTGCCCGCAGCACATCAGCATCCGCGACGAGCTGGAGAAGGTGACGGAAGCATTTAAATAATTAGCAGAAAGTGATAAAGGTATGTCAACAATCAAGCAAGAAGCACAAAGATGTTTAAAATGCAAGAAGCCGCAGTGCGCGCTGAATTGTCCGGTAGAGACACCGGTCCCGCAGGTCATGGAGCTGTTCCTGAATGGACAGACGAAGGAAGCGGGTGAGATGCTGTTTCGGAATAATCCGCTGACGGCGGTGACAGCGATCGTCTGCCCGCACGAGCGCAACTGCACCGGGCACTGTGTGCTCGGAAACAAAGGGGAGCCGGTCGAATTCTTCCGCATCGAACAGTACATTTCCCGGTTTTATCTGGAAACGTTTGAGGCGCCGGAGATTTTGAAGAACGGCATCAAGATAGCGGTGGTCGGCGGCGGTCCGGCAGGCATCGCGATGTCCATGATGGCGGCACTAAAGGGCTATGAGGTCACCCTCTTTGAAGCGCAGGACAATTTAGGCGGTGTTCTTCGATACGGCATTCCTGCATTCCGCCTGCCAAAAGATATATTGGATATGTATAAAGATATTCTTCTGAGTCTCGGCGTGCACTTCCGGCCAAACACTCGCCTCGGTGCCAGCATTGGCCTGATGGATCTTTTCCCGGATGGGTATAAAGCGGTATTTATCGCTGCCGGAACAGGCCGGCCAAATCGCCTGGGGCTCCTGGGCGAGACGCTGGGGCATGTTCACTTTGCAGTTGATTATCTGAAATCGCCGGAGAACTTCCACCTTGGCAGACATGTCGCAGTGGTTGGCGCTGGCAACGTGGCAATCGATGCCGCCCGTACGGTCATCCGCCGGGAGCATGCACACGCGATGATCATCAACTTTAAAGGGGAGGAGGAGATGCCGGCAAACCGTGATGAAGTTGAGATGGCGGAGATGGATGGCGTGGAGTTTATGCACCACGCGCAGGCGGTCCGCATCATGGACGACGCTGTGCGGTGCGTACGCGTCAACCGGATCGAGGCGGAGGACGGCAGCGTCACTTACGAGGAGGACTTCGCCGATACTTTCGATGTGCCAGTCGACTCCGTGATTCTGGCGATTGGACAGGGACCTGGCGCGGATGTAAATGCCTCTGCGCTTGAGGTTGATAAGAAAGGTCTTATAGTCGTGAACGAGTGGGGCGAGACCAACCTGCAGGGTGTCTATGCCGCCGGGGATATCGTGACTGGTCCGCGGACGGTCGTGGAGGCCATCGCCTCCACCAAGAAGGCCTTCCAACGGATGGAAGAATACCTGCAACAAGGCTGAGAATTCTGACTATTATGTGACTGACAATCAGTTAAGCGGGGGCTGCGCCCCCGCTTTTTTTATTTGATCCATGCCCAAGTTTTTTATTTTCCGTAGATTTGCCCGGATTCGCGTTCCGGGTTCGTTTTTTTCAATCAGTTTTCCCGTAACTGGTTTCTGGGTTCGTTTTGTCATTCCATTTTTAGGATTAAGAAAAACAGGGTGCCCGAAAGCCCGTTCTGGGTTCGTTTTTAGGTCACTTTATCCGCATATGGTGTTGACTATCTCATGACGGATGAAAAAAGGGCGAAGAAAAACGAACCCAGAACGCGATCACGGGTAAGTGGCTTAGTAAAAAACGAACCCAGAACACGTTTACGGGATAATTCTTTGACATGCGGGGAAGCAACATGTTATTCTCACTATAATCTTGTGATTTGGTTCGATAAGATTCAAATCATGGACATCTAATATTCGTTTCCGCTTTTCTGCGGGCGTTTCAAAAATTTACATGCAATGAAAGGGGCTATTATGTCTGTAAGAATTGTCTATCCTTCTGCCCTGGAATATTGGCTGGAGGAGAAAGGAGTCCCTCTTGGGGTAAACGTGTTCGCTGGCGTTGATGCGATACCCTCAGGTAGAAAGGGAGTGCGGCAACAAGTCAGCGAGTTGTCATTTAAAATGCCTGTTCATATAGCAGTACCTAAAAAGATGAACAGAGCCAAAAGCGATGAGATCATTTATCATGCGATGTCTAAAAGAGTGCCGCCAGAAAGTTTTCAAAAACTGGCCGACGGAGTATTCATCAGTTGTCCGGAGTTGTGTTTTCTCCAGGCCGCTGCAGAGTTGCCTGTTTTCAAGATGGTTCAGCTGGCAAACAATCTATGCGCAATGTATATCCTGGATCCTTATGAAGATTATGGCCAAAGAAGAAGAGACCCAATTACCAGTGTCAATGAAATTCGACAGTACCTGGAGGGGATCCATCGATTTCCGAATATTCAAAACGCAAAAGTGGCAATTCGATATGCCTTAGATCATTCCAACTCGCCGATGGAGACAAATCTTGCGACGCTTGGCATGCTTCCGTGGAGATATGGCGGTTATGGTTTAAAGGCACCAGTACTTAATCTGGACGTAAACTTATCCGACACCGGAGCGGAACACCTTGGCAGGGAAACAGTCTGCTGCGATATGGTGTGGACCGAAGAAAAGGTGGTGTTGGAGTACGACAGCAATCTGGCACACCTGAGCCCGGATCAACACGCGAAAGACAAAAGGAGGATCACGGCATTGTCGTTGTCCGGATATCAGGTCATTAGTGTGACAGCAAATGAAGTCCGGTCATTCCGGACAATAGAGGAGTTGTTCCTGAGAGTTCGCAAGGCATTAGGAATGAAAACAGATCCGGAAAGAGTAGAAACAAATTTCGAGAAGAGATACGACGTGGTTCATGATATAATGTTCCCAAAGAGCAGATGACAGAAAAAGCAAACTCGTCGAGCCGCACGCAAAAGCCGACGAGATGGATGGTCAAAAAGGAGAGAGGAAAATGAACGAGAATATTGTAAAGAGAAACGAGAAGCTGGCACAGAAGGTGATCAAAGGGCTGGAGTCGCGGAATATGAAAGGATACTATGCAGCATCCAAAGAGGAGGCGCTGCAGATGGCGCTGAAGATGATCCCGGAGGGCAGCACCGTCACGATGGGCGGCGGCATGAGCGTGCACGAGATCGGGCTCGCAGACGCGCTAAAGAAGGGCAACTACCAGTTCATCGACCGCGACGAATATGCTGACCGGCGGGAGGCATCGCTGCTGGCATACGACGCAGACTATTATCTGGCGAGCGCAAACGCAATGACAGAGGATGGCGTGATGGTCAACATTGATGGGTCATCAAACCGCGTATCGGCGCTGGCATTCGGGCCGAAGAAAGTGCTGTTGATCGTGGGGATGAATAAGATCTGCAATGACGTAGACGGGGCGATGAAGCGCGCCAGAAACGTGGCGGCGCCGATCAACGCGCAGCGGTTCGGGCTGGACACGCCGTGCTCCAAGACAGGCGCGTGCATGAACTGCAAATCACCGGATACGATCTGCTGTCAGTTTTTGATCACGCGGTATTCCAAAGAAAAAGACCGGGTCAGCGTGATCCTGGTCAACGATAATTTGGGATTCTAATAAAAAGACGCCGCTAATCCAGCAGCGTCCATGCGAAACGATTTTTGAGCAGCCATGCGAAACCCATGGCTGTTCTTTTTTCCTGATCTTGGAAGTGTTTGCCCTGGTTCCATTCGAACGTCTTGAGGATGCCCTCGCGGGAGAGGATCTCGTCCGCGGCGCGGATGCCGTCGCCGACGCGGCTCATCACGCGATTGCGGATAGACTCTTCTTTGGTGCCGATGCTGAGATAGACCGCATCAGTCAGAATCTGATGATCTTCCATATATTCGATGAAGTCCGGATACCACAGCGATGGCGATGCTGCCGCAATGCCGGAGAAGACATCCGTCTGGTAGGCTGTCCAAAGGGCAAACAATGCACCGATAGAGTAGCCGCCCAGGAAGAATCGGACGCCGGACGCGGTGTGGTCTGCGTAATCTGGCTGTGAATCTGAAGGAGAACCTAGACGGAATCCATCAGGAGAACCTGCCCGGAAACCCTCAGTGGAAACCGAAGTGGAACCGGCGTGGTTTTCCGAGTTAGAGTCCGCAGCAGCAGGCGGGAACAGCGACGAGAAATCTGAATAGGGTTCGATCACGCCGGCCAGAGCCAGGTCGCGCTCGTGCAGGATCATCGGGATCATCTCCTTTAAAAGATAATCCAGAGTCTGCGGGCCGCGGCCGGAAAAATCGGAATTGCCAAAGATGCCCGGCGCCACCCACGGCGTCAGGTCCTCGTTGCAGTCGACCACGCGCACGCAGGCCAGCAGAAAATCGTCGGTGTCGGCCAGCTCGCGGATCATCGCCATCTCCTTGTCGATGAAACGCACCTGATGGCGCTCGACCATCTGCACAAGAATGGTGGTCGATTTTTTATTGCCAAAATAATAGATTGGTCGATACGGCGTGGGTCCTCTGAATGGCGGCATGTTTATGCTTTCTTCGCTTCGCGGCGGCTGGCCAGCATGACAACGATGAACAGGACCAGCAGCGCAAACGGCGTGCCGAGAAGCGCGAGTTTACTATTGGTGTAGAAGCCGATGATGCCGGAGGCCAGGTAGCCGACCGCGCTGACAGCCGCGGCTGTCATGGCATACGGGATCTGCGTGGTAACGTGGTTGATGTGGTTGCAGTGAGCGCCGGCCGAAGACATGATCGTCGTGTCGGAGATCGGCGAGCAGTGGTCGCCGCAAACAGCGCCGGCCAGGCACGCGGAAATTGAAATGACCAGCATCTCCGAAGTGGCCGGGAAGACCGCGCACACGATCGGAATCAGGATCGTGAACGTGCCCCAGCTGGTGCCGGTGGAGAACGCCAGGAAAACCGAGATCACAAAGATCGCAGC
>JAFWCK010000100.1 GCA_017536965.1 Lachnospiraceae bacterium
ATTTTATCAACGCTTATAAATCAGCTTCCTCAAGAAGAATGCGGGCAGAATTTCCGAATGAAGTGAGCCGCTATTACTGGAAGCCATATTTCTGGAGCCTGTCGTATTTCATCGGAACAGTAAGTGAACGGACAACAGAAGCTGTAAAGCAATATATCCAAAATCAGAAGATCGCCGATTCACCCGCGACTGATCCGCAGGTCACTCGCGGTACTCTCGGCAGGGGATAGACACATCATACTTCATTAGTATTATCTCCTTGTCAAACACCGATCTACTGACATCACGACAAATTGGATTCATAAGTCAGTGCTTTTCGTTGCACTGTAAAGCATTACTCCTTCCGGCTTGAAATCCATCTGGATCTCCCAGAACTCAACACCTGCCTGAGAAGCCTCCTTGAAGGTTTGTGACACCTCTTCATAGTGCGTTGACCTGAGCCGTTCCTTCCTCTCCGTGATGCGGTACTGATAGACCTGAAGAAAAACAGCCTTCTCATGATCCTTAAGTGATCCGGCAAGCTCCTTAAGGTGCTTCACCATCCTGTCTGTTGATGAAAATGGTTTAGGGGGAAGCGTTTTTATGTCCTTCCCGTACTTTACATTGATTGTTGTCAGCGGAGTCTTTACTTCCAGATAGGTATCTCCGACTTTGAAATCCAGTTTGGATATTCCCAGATTCACCTCGCGCTGAACGCTGTCGAAATCAGAAACGACCTCGTCCAGCTCATGCTCGTTGAAAAAGAACTCTACCAGCCTGTTGGAAAGGATCTGATTAATCCCTATCCAGTTTTCATCATCGGAAAGAAGCACTGCCTCTATATCATATTTCAGCTTCCGTTTCGGGTCATCATGGTAGGATAAGAGACACGGCAGATTCTTGTTTTCCACGTCACCTATGCGGTTTGTCGTAGGAATATGAGCGATCAATTCTTCGCCGTCTATATCCACCAAAGCGGTAAACTGGCTTTTTCTTTTCAACAGCTTTCCCTTGATAAGAGGTTTCTTAAACTGATACATACATTCACCTCGCAAAATCCCGATTTGACGAGTTCCAAGCAGACGGGAATATGTAAGATTAGTTTCCATCCTGCCGTTCTAATTTCTTAGACAGGAAAAGCACAAGATTATCATCATTTGCAATTTCCGTTTCGTATTGCGCACAAGGTTTATCCCGATACCAGACACCCGTTCCATCCGGGATATAGCCTCGTTTGGCATACATTCGCTGGGCACTTCCATACCCGCTGTGAAGTCCGACGCCAAGCCATACCGTGTCGGCATATTGCCCGGCAATCTGTTCAGCGACATCCATCAGTTTCCGGCCGATACCCTTCCTCCTGTATTTTTCCAATACGGCGAAATCAACGATCTCCGGAAGCCCTTTTCCGCTGAATGCACCGCTGAGCCCTGTGATGTATATACTCACATACCCTGCAGGCTGTCCCTGATATATGGCTGTCAGTGAAAAACATTCCCCTGCAGACTGATCCTGGAGTCTTGCCAAGTATTTGGAGATATCCGTATGCCAACCCTGCGCAATCTCTTCATCCGTTAAGATCCGTGCATCTGCTTCTTCCATATTGCGAATTATCAATTCGTTATCATTGTAATAAACCATGGTTCCTCCCTGCAGTCTGACGAATCGGGAAACAGAATTTTTTCTATTTATACAGAGCGCAGTTATACCGAACAACCGCTCCGTCAGGATATTCCTTTACGATTCTCTCCTCTGAAAAGCCGCATTTGCGATAGAAACCAATCGAATCTTCGTCCGTCTGAGCTTTGATTCTTTCTATTTCCTCTGACTTTATCACGCTTTGGATCAGTTGTTTTCCAATCCCTTTACGGCGAGCATTGTCAGATACTGCGATTCCGATAATGTCTGCAGCAACTCCTGAAATCTTCAGAACCATCATGCCTATTCTCTTACCGCGATTCTCACATACAAATACTTTCACCGATGAATCGTGTAAATAGTCTTCCATCTGCGCTTTGTATTCCTCGTATGTTGGATGATACATGCAAGAAGCATAGATCGAGAATGCTTCTTCTGACAGCAGCCAATCTATATTCTCGCATAACACAATTTTCATAACCATCCTCTGCAAGCCCTGAGGCTTGTACAATGTCCTGGCGTTTCGGGTCGATCTGGGGAGAAGGTGAATTGCCCTGAAAGGGCAAGAGAAGCTGGCCTGGGCCATCGACCCCTACGAAACGCGCACTTTGACGGTTTGCTGAGTAAAGCCGATACCCATATATATATTCATAACATATACCCCTTTTTAATTGTTTGCCCTTGTGTATTCTTCTCACTGTTAACTTGTGCGTTCGCCGTGTGGCCCTATCGTTCCGTGATGGTGGCCTTATTTCTCCGACAGGGTGGCCTTATTTCTCCGTGACGGTGGCCTTAAAAAGCCGTGAAGGTGGACTTTTCAGCCCGTAATTTGCGTCGTATCGGTTGTCAAGCCCCTTTTTTTAATTTGGGGACAGCTTTAGTCTGAAATGAGCAAGCGTTCCAGCTTGTCGATCTTGTCCCCCGTCATCCCGCATCGCATCAGGTAGTCCCTGGCCGCCAAGCGCAGATCAATGCCCGGCAGAGCCTCGATTTCCGTTCCAAAGATCGCCGCAAGTATATCGTCAATCCGCATCTTGAACAAGCGGTATTGCAGGGATTCGGGATTCATGTCGATGTTGTGAAGCAGGTCATAGCTGATCATGTAATCCTGCACGATCTCGTCATAGGTCGCCCCGCAAAGCGCCTCAACCACCGCGCAAATAACTCCGGTGCGATCCCTCCCCAGGCTGCAGTGGATCAACCAGGGACCTTCCAGCTCCATCAACCGGTCAAGCCCTTCGCCGATACTCCGCATGGCTGCCGGTTCGGTGTAATCCACCCCCAGGTGACAAGTGAGCACACGGCCCTGTTCGATCATGTCAGACGTATAGTCGGGCAAGCCCTCGCCGGTCTTCATCTCCGCCTGGCCGTTCGCCAGATTGAGGATACCGCCGATGCTGTGCGCCTCGATATACGAACCCATCAGCTCGATCCTGCCGAAGGCCGGGTCGAAGGGCGTCGATCCCCGATACAGCCGTCCCGGCCGGATGCCGCCGGCCGTCACTTCCCGCGCGTTGATGAACGCCGCATCCGTCTGGCCCTCCATCCGGTACCTGGCGTCGTTGATATTGTAGGCTTTATATTCCTCCCTGTACCGGCCCCTCTGCGCCAGAGTCATGATCGCCGTCTCCCCTGGCTCGATTCCAACGACCAGGTTCAGGTTACTCGCGACACTCCCGAGCACTACTTCATCCATATAAAACGCCAGTATCGCAGTACCCTTCCTCCCATAAAAATCCGAAAAGTACGGTACCGCTTTTATTTCATAACCCCCTGAGAAGCGGAAGTCGACGCTGTCTCCGTATTCCAGGCCGGCCTGATCCAGGTCGGTCTTCTTCACGTCGAACACGATATCGCCGAACTGATCGATCCGGGTGGCGGTCGCGCGCACCGGCACGAAGGCCTCGGCGACGGCGCATTGCACAGAGAGCAGGCAGAGGACCAGCGCCAAAGCCGCCTGCATCAATCGCCC
>JAFWCK010000101.1 GCA_017536965.1 Lachnospiraceae bacterium
CGCATGAACCCGTTCATCATTTACCCAGGTCAATACTGCTTCAAAATCCTTCTCCGGGGTATACGGTCTTAGTCTCATTCTGATGTCACCTTCCAAATTATAGAATAAACAGACGCACCCGCTCCCTGCAGGATACGTCTGTAAGTATTATAGCAGAAAAGGAAACTATTTTTCCGCAGCGATCATAAACATTTTATCCGGGATATAAAACTCGTCTTTTTCCGCAAAAATGCGGTCTGCGAAAGACAGGTCTGTCCGTACTTCAGAAAAACCTATGTGTGTCAATACCTCTTTGTCCCACTCCGGACGATCAAATGTGCTGATCGTCAGCATGTGATAGAGCTCGTGACAGTCTTCTTTCAATTTGTCACTGATATCCTTGTGTGCAACACTTTCGACAGAAAAAAGACTATGCGCGTTCTTGGCGTATTCTGCATCGAAATTCAGAAGCACACCTCCCTTTTTCAGGACGCGATACCATTCCTGATAAGCCTCAATCGGATGTGGCAGGGTCCATGTCAGGTTTCTGGTAACGACAGCATCAAAGCTTTCATCTTCAAAGGACAGCTTTTCCGCATCCATTTCCATTACCTGCACATTTTCCGGGTATGGTCCGTGATCACGGATCAGTTCCTTCGCTTTTTTGATCATTTCCTGCGTCAGGTCGATCCCAGTCACATCAAAGCCTTCTTTTCCAAGCAGCACCACAAAATAGCCTGTGCCGCAGCCGACATCCAGAATACGGATCGGAGCATTCGCGGTTTTCGGATCCGGCAGAAAGGCCGTTATCTCAGAAAGCCACTGTGCTGCCTTTGAACTTTTTAATTCATGCTGCCGCTGCGCAAAAAAACTATCTGCACGCTCAGTCCAGTAGTCCGTTACTTTATTCTTGATCTCATCAGATTCTTCCTCGAAAGGTATATATTTCAGTTCACTCATATTATCTGATAACCTTTATCATAAACATCGGTGTCGATGCATAGTTGATCTTTTCTTTCTCTGAATACACCTGGCTGCCGATGTCTTCTTCACTGCTGACCGACTGCACCCCCAGTTCCCCAAAAACAGCTTCATCCCAGGCCGGCCGATGTCTTCCTGTCATGGGCAGTTCGTCTGCAATCTTTTCCATAATATCAAAATTGGCTCCAATATTATAGTCTTCGTATCCTTGTTTTTTTACGTTATCCCGGTCTTTGTCATATGCCTGTTTTTTCTCCGTATCTCTCAGGTAGGCATACCAGTTTGCATCAAAGATCAAAAGAAGCCCGTTATGTTTTAGCACCCGCAGCCATTCCTTATAGGCTCTTTGCGGATCCGGCAGATTCCAGGTCAGATTCCTGGAAAGCACCACATCAAACGTAGCCTCCGGAAAAGACAAATTCATCGCATCTTCTCTCCGGAAACAGATCTGTTCTGCTAAAGTCCCGGCATTTTGTTTTGCTTCTTCCAACATGGTTTCTGCAAAATCCGCAGCCGTTACCTGATAACCCTGTTCAGAAAGTATAATGGAAAGAAAACCCGGGCCTGCTCCAATATCTAAAATGTGGATCCTGCTCCTCTGTGTTTCCCTGATCTTAAAATGATCCCGGATTTCTCTATCCAGAAGATCCGACCAGTTTTTTTTCTGGATTCCTGCCAGCTCCTCCTGATTGACCTCGGAATACCCTGATGCCCGGTCTGTCCAGTACGCATGATTCTGTTGATTGATCTTTTCCGTATCGCTCATTCCGATATTTCCTGAATACTCTGTCTTCTGGCACTTTCCAGAAGTTCTTTTGTGTAATCGACGCAAGGATGCTTTATGACCGTTAACGTATCCCCTTCCTCAACGCACGTCCCATCCTTCATCACCATGATGCGGTCACACAGCATACTGACCAATGCAATATCATGGGAAACAAAGACTGCGGACAGTCTACCGTCTTTCTTCAGATCCTGCAACAGTTCCACAACCTGTGCCTGTGTGGTAACATCCAGCGCGCTTGTCATCTCATCACATAAAAGGATATCCGCATCACTGTAAAATGCTCTTGCAATCGCCATGCGCTGGCACTGTCCGCCGGAGAGTGAGGACGGTTTACGGGAAAGCAAATCTTCCTCCAGGCCGACCAAAGAGACCAGTTCCAAGATCCTTCCTTCATCTTTTTTCCCTCGCCCGCTTTCCATAATGGACTTCTTCATTACTCTCCGCGGATCAAAAGAACTATTCGCGTCCTGGAAGATCATCTGTAGAAAGGCTCCAGTCTGCCGCGGCGTCATGCCAGTGAAATCTTTGCCATTATAAAGGACGGATCCCTGATCTAATTTCAGCATTCCGGCTATGGCTTTTAAAAGCGTGCTCTTTCCAGAGCCCGATTCACCAACAATGCCAAGGATCTCCCCACGATCCAGGTAAAAGCTGACGTCAGAAAGAGCCTGAGTCACTTTTGCTTTTTCCCGGTATGTCTTATATAGATTTTTTCCTTCTAACAGATGTGCCATTTATTTTTCTATCAGCTTTGGAACGTCCCGGAGGAGATTCCTCGTATATTCCCTCTGCGGATCATAAAGAACCTGATCCGCTGAGCCAAACTCTATGACCTCACCTTTTGACATAATAGCAATCTTATCCGCGATATTTGCTGCGATACCCAGATTATGCGTGACCAGGATGATCGTCGTTCCTTTTTCGTTTTTTAACCGGAGGAGTTCATCTGTAACGGCAATAGCTGTCGTCACATCTAAAGCACTCGTGATCTCATCGCAGAGCAAAAGCTCCGGATCCATAAGCATTGCCGCTGCAATGGCGATCCGCTGGTTCATGCCGCCGCTCATCTCGTACGGCCGGCTTTTTAAAATGCCTTGTGTATCTTTCAGACCAAGCGTCACAAACAGCTGGTCCAGTTTTTCATTGTCAAATAAAATATCGTGGCTCTTTAATGTCTCCCTGAATTGTTTGTCGAATGTTCGGATCGGATTAAACGCCCCGGCTGGATTCTGCTGGATCAGACCGATCTTCGTTCCAAGCAGTTTTTGCCTCTCTCTCTTTTTCATCGGCACCAGGTCTTCTCCTTCCAGCAGGATGGAACCTTTGACCGTGATCATACTGCTCCCGGTAATAGCCCGGATCAGGGTTGATTTTCCGGAGCCTGACTCACCGACAATACACAGAACCTCCCCTTTTTCCACATACAGGCAGGCTCCTTTCACTGCTTCTATTTCTTCATAGGCGACCCAAAGGTCCTTGATGTCCAGTAATCTTTCCGCCATCACTCAGACCTCCCTGTAATCCATCACGGCATCACCGAGATAATTAAAAAGGACGATTGTAACAATGACCGCGGCTGCAGGTCCCATGATCGCCCATGGCGCAATCTGGATATAAGCTCTCGCTTCAGCGATCATCGCTCCCCATTCCGGAGTCGGCGGGACGACGCCAAGGCCCAGGAAAGACAGACCGGAAAGACCGATCATCGTAGTTCCGATCTGAGTCAGTGCCTGTGTCAGAACTGGTGTCAGAAGATTAGGGAAAATATGAACCAGAAGGATATTAAGATCACTCTTTCCTGCAAATGCAGCCGCCTGAATATATGCCTCATTTTTTAACGATGCTGTATGACTTCTGGCAAGCCTTGCAAAGGAGACCCACATCGTGATCCCGAGTGCGACCATTGCTCCCATCAGTCCGCCGTTTAATATTCCTGCGACGGCAATAGCAACGACCATTTGCGGAAACGCCAGAAAAACATCCGCCAGCCGCATCAGGAACTTATCCAGTAGTCCTCCGTAATATCCGCTGAATATGCCGATCAAGGTTCCGACCACAAAAGAAATGAGAACCAGAAGGAACGTGGCAGCGATCGTTGTCCTGCCTCCAAAAAGTACACGGGATAAAACGCATCTTCCAAGATTGTCTGTCCCCAGAGGGTATTCCGCACAAGGCGCCATCCTTATTGCCGCTGCGTTAGGCGTTGACGGATCATGCGGTGCTAAGACGCCGGCAAAGACAGCACAGAAAAGAAGCAGCAAAACAAGTGCCGCAATGATTACGATCTTGATTTTAGCCCGTTTCTTTTTTTTCATAGTGTTGTCCTCGGGTCTAGTACGTGATGCAGGATATCTGACAACTGGTTGATGACGACATAGATCACACCCAGAATGATGACAAATCCCAGAATGACCGGGTAATCACGTGCCGTTATCGAGTCCATCACAAGTTTACCGATTCCAGGCCAGCGGAAGATCGTCTCGATCACTACGCTTCCGCCCATCAGAGAGCCGATCTGCAGAGCGATGATCGTAAAAATATGCCCAAGTGAATTCCAAAGGACATTCATCACGATAAATCCCTGCTTAACACCGCGCCCCTGCATACCTGATACGTAATCTTCTTTCAACTGATCTAAGATCTCTGCACGCATCTGCCTGATAAACCGGCCTGCCATCGGAATCGATAAAGAAAGTACCGGAAGCAGAAGACCTTCCACAGTTCCCTTTGCAATGATTGGAAATAGGTTCAGTTTTATGCACAGAAAATACATCAGAAGGATCGAGATCAGGAAATTAGGGAGCGAATTCCCGATAAAAGATAAAACTCTTACAATATGATCAATAATCCCGTTTTTACGGAAAGCGGAAATAACAGAAAGCGGGAACGCGATCACGAGCGCAGCCAGAAGACTGCTCACAGTAAGAATAAGTGTATTTTTAAGACCGGCAGCCAGCTTTGGACCTACCGGCATATCATCCTTGTAAGAATCTCCGAAATCGCCGCGGATGATGCCCGAAAACCATTCTCCGTACCTGACGAAGAATGGTTTATCAAGGCCCATCTTTGCGCGTTCCGCTTCTAAGACTTCTCTGGAAATAGCGATACCCTGCTCTGAAAGTTTCCGTTCGGCAGGGTCGCCTGGGGCCAGATCCATCAGTCCGAAGACTAAGAAGCTTAAGATAATGAGGATTACAATTAAACTAGCAAGTTTTTTTAAAATCTTTCCAATCATCCGATTGTTGTATTTGCGTCAATTCCATAAAAATCAAACGGTATATTCTCAGCAAAACCGGATACGCCCGGACGAAGTACCGTTGTGCTGTTAAAGAGTCCCACATAGCCGAAAGCATTGTCGTCGATCGCAATCTGGATGATCTCATTGGCGAGTTCTGCTCTCTTTGCAGCATCGACCTCATGCTTGAGCTGTCCGATCAGCTCCTGGCAGTGCGCATCATCAAATCCACCGACATCATAATACGCTCCATCTTCCAAAGTGGAAGTAATAAAGTAAAGCGGGTCACCGGATTTATCCGCGATCATGCAGTAAAGTGCCAGATCAAAGTTACCATCTGCAATATAGGTTGCATCCGGATCTTCTTCCTGCCGGAAAGTGGTATCGATACCGGCGGTTTTAAACTGATCCTTAAGAAGCACTGCGATCGTATCCAGGGAACGGGCTGCATAATACGCCACATTGATGGTCAGCCTCTGACCGTTCTTCTCGTAAAAACCGTCTGCTCCCATGGTGTAACCGTCTGCTTCGATCTTCTCTTTTGCTTTTGCAACATCTACCGGCGGAACCGTGACTTTTCCATACGCTGCGGATGGGTTAAACGGTCCAACTGCAGCGGAGACAGTTCCTTCCAGATACTGCGCGATCGCATCTTTATCTACGATCAGGTTCACAGCCTCGCGGATATTGTCATCCAGGCGGTTCTCATTCAAAATATAGAACTGCAGCCTTGCACCAGGGATGGAAACGACATTGTACTTATCCGGTTCTGCCAAATAAACAGCCAGGGCTCCGGCGGACACACTGTTGTAGCAGTCGATCTCACCGCCCTGCATAGCGAGGAGCTTCGGATCATCTTTCTGCATGTAATAGAAGATCGCACCGTCCAGAACGACATCGCCGCCCCAGTAGTTTTCATTCTTTTCCACCTCGACATCACCTTCCGGCTGGAAGTGTTTCATCACGAACGGTCCGGTAAAGACCGGAGCGTTATCAAAATCACTCGTTGCATCCAGATCGATGATGCCGGTCGCCGGAGCGGTCAGATCATTGATCAGCGTCGGATATGTTTCCTTTGTATCGATGATGATCGTCTTCTCCCCGTCTGCCTTCATATCATAATCTGCGAAATAGGCATAAGAAGTATTGACCTCCGAGATTCTTTTCAGATTCCGGATCACCATGTCAGCAGTCACTGGGTTCCCGTTAGAAAAAGCCGCTGCCTCGTTCAGTTTGATCGTCCAGACTGTACCGTCTGCTTCTGCACTGTCGGCCAGCCATGGATCGATGCCCATGTTTTCATTCATCTTGAACAATGTCTCAGACATGCCGTAGATCATCGTATACCAGCCATAGGATTCTTTATGCGTATCCAGGCTCGGGTAAGCGAAAGATGCTGCGGCCTTTAAGATCTTCTTTCCAGGTTCTGTACTGCCGCTTCCTGCCGGTTCTGGGCCGCCGCTGCTGCAAGCTGTAAGTCCAATAGCCAGAATAGCGATCAGTATCATTGAAATCAGTTTCTTTTTCATTGTTCACGCTCCTCTCAAAAAGTTTCTCAATAAAAAACCTGATAGAAGTTTATAACAGGAAACAAGCTCTTTTAAGCCCCCCTAGGGGTTCTTTTTTTTATTTAGCACTTTACAATCCTAAAGCGCAGCGTTATAATCCACTCAATAATAAATCTGTTTCGGGGCGGGGTGAAATTCCCCACCGGCAGTCATAGTCTGCGAGCCCTTAAGGGTTGATCGGGTGAAATTCCCGAACCGACGGTATAGTCCGGATGAGAGAAACGAATCAACATTAGTTTTCGTTGCGCCCTGACTTTATGTCAGGGTTTTTTCATGAAACAGATTCCTTATTAAAATTTTTTTAAAGAAAGGAATTGTAACTATGGAAAAAACAAAACGCAAATTCAGTACCAAAGAAATTGTATGTATGGGCATGTTCTGTGCTCTTGCTTACGCTGTCATGGCATTGTCAAAATTGATCCCGGTTAGTATCGCCGGATTTCTGAACTTTGACTTCAAAGATTTTGTCATTGCCATCTGCGGCTTTCTCTTTGGTCCGCTCCCGGCCATCATCGTGACAGTGATCGTTTCCCTGATCGAAATGATCACCATCAGCTCCACCGGTCCGATCGGTCTTCTGATGAACGTACTTTCCACATGTGCCTTCGTGGTTCCTGCCGCTCTGTTCTACCGCTCCAAGAGAAAATTCTCCAGCGCTGTAGTCGGCTTGATCCTCGGTATTGTCTGCATGGCGATCATCATGGTCCTTTGGAACTGGCTGATCACTCCTTTATACATGGGTGTACCGCGTGAAACGGTCGTGGGCATGCTGCTTCCAGTATTTCTGCCGTTTAACCTGATCAAGGGTGCGATCAATGCAGCCATCACATTGCTGCTCTATCATCCGATCGTATCGGCTCTCAGAAAAGCAAATCTGGTCCCGCAGAGCACCTCAAAGGCTCCAAAGAAAAAAGGCCTTTCCCTTGGAGTTACTCTGGTTTCCATCTTCGTGATCATTTCCCTGGTTCTGGTCGTCCTGGCCTGGACGGGAATTATCTAAAAGATACGATTTATAAAAAAGCAGGTCCGGGATTTCTCCCGGACCTTTTTTCTTGCATTTTTATAGTTTCATTCCAATCAAATATCACGGAACAGCATCTGTGCATAGTCATGGAAGGCTGCTCTCCAGACTCTCCATTCATGATAGCCAGGATAGATCTTCTGAATATAGTTGATGCCTTTTTCTTTGCAGTATTCACGCTCCTGCTCAAACAGCGGCAGAGATACTTCGTGGTCGCCAATGGCACCGAAGAACGGGTTCACTTCGCGGTTGAATGTTTCCGCATCATCGAAGCACTTCAGCTGCTCTGCCTGCGAACGCGGCTCACGTCCCGGCATCTTCGGATAGGTATAGCCGGTAAAGAGGCCTGCAGAGCCAAAGACATCATAGTGCTGCATGATCATTTCGCCTGAAAGCAGAGATCCCATTGAAAGGCCGGCGATCGCACGGGCTTTTTTATCGGAGATCACGCGGTAATGCGATTCGATAAACGGGATGCAGTCCTCAATGATCATGTCATTATAACGGCTGTTATCCAGCCGAGGATTGCCGTCATTATTCACCTGCATCATGGCATTGTTCATTACAATAATGAACGGAACGATCTTACCCTCTGCCAGAAGGTTATCCATGGAGAAGTTCGTCTTGCCCAGATCGATCCAGCAGGTCTCGTTCTCGCCGCCGCCGTGCTGCAGATAAAGGACCGGATATTTGGTATCAAGGTCATCACGGTATTTCGGCGGAGTGTAGACGTAGCAGCACTCCCACTCTCCTGTGATCTTTGAGAAGAAATACTCTCTGGAAACCGTTCCATGCGGGACATCCTTGATCAGCAGATAATCCTGTTCCGGATCCGGCACTTCAATATAGTTGATGCCGTAGCCCCAGCCATAACCGATCGGTGCAAGCGGGTTGATGATGCGGACGCCGTCTACGTAAAAGATCAGCTGTTTCAGACCCGGCTCATCATACTGGATCGTACCGCTCCACATGCCGGCCTCATCTTTTTCCAGATTGACCATATTTTCCGGGTATCCTGCAGTTACTTCATTTGCGGTAGGGCCATACAGACATACCCAGACTTTTCCGTCCGGCATCACTTTGTAACCAATGTTGGTGTCCTTGTAAGTTCCGCCCATGATCATCGTCGGCAGCAGCTGCCGATTAAAACCGATGGCACGGGAATCAAAGGTTTGATTTGTTAAAAAACTCTCAGGTATATTCATTTCAGCTCCTCTCCGCGGTGTCCCGGCAGACGATCCTGACAGGAGTTCCGCATTCTTATTGATGGTTATACTATATCACTTTTTACGTTGGGCGGGCAAAAAAAGCCGGCTCTCTTGTTCCAAAAAGAGGCACAAGAGATACAGCTGGTGATGTTTTTTTGTCTTCTGCTTTTTGATAGGTTCCGGAACTGTTGATCATCTGCGAAGGATCGCGGGCGATGATCCCGACATGTGTAACTTCCCTGTTTACTGCGAAGATACGGTCGCCTTCTTTGAAGAATCCTTTTGAACGGAAGAAAGCTATATCTCCGGGTTTTGCAAAATCAGCATCCAGAAAACAAGCCCCTTGATCAATATAATATTTGGCAAGAGAAGCCGAAAGCCTGCGACCTCCGACCGCACGTATCTCTTCTTTCAGCGTTTCCAGACTGATGCCCATTTCTTCCGCTTTGTTTAGGTCTAGTCCTCTCGGTCCGGCAAGATACGGCCTTCCGATACGTTCTGCAATACCAACATACCGGTCCGGAAAATCAGAAAAATCGATCACCTCTTCCGGGAGATTTCTTTTCATTCTGGATTTCAGATCGACGATCGTTCCAGTGGCATATGGACTTTCCTCATACGGAATCTGTGCAAGAACAAGTAAAACAAAGGAGGAACAATCAATGTTCCCCCTGTTCTCAAATTCTGCATCAAAAATATGATATCCGGATAAAAACGTTCTGCTGCCATAAGAGTAGATCAGATGATCTGCCTGCCTTAAATACGATTCCGCACAGACAAGGATCTCCTCTGCGGCTGTCGGATCATATGCTATTTCCGGTTTTTCCGGTATGACAGGTTCCATATAACTCATGAATCAATATCCCAGTTCGCGATTCACGGCATGGATCGGCGGCTCTCCCTGAGCAACAAGTGTCAGATTCTTAATCGCTGTATCTATCACGCGTTCATAATTAACGCCAGCGCGAAAACCACCAGAAATATGCGGCGTAAGATAGACACGAGGTGTGGTCCATAAAGGATGTCCCTGTGGAAGCGGTTCCGGTGTCATGACATCCAGGCATGCTGCCTTCAGGTGCCCCTCATTCATGACTTTGATCAGATCCTCAGTCACAATGGCATTTCCTCTGCCTACATTTGCAATGATGGCGGTCTTTTTCATCAGACGCAGCCGTCTTTCATCAAACATACCGCCGACTTCATCTGTGCCCGGCATGCTCAAAGCCACAATGTCCATCTCCGGGAGCAGCTCATCCATTCCTTCCGGAATGACCAGTTTCTGCACGAACTCTGGCTGATCATGGATCGTCCGCCTTACACCGTAACAGATAGCTCCCAGCGCATTTGCTTTCCGTGCATAGGATGTACCAATCGCTCCCATGCCGACAGAAAGCACTTTTAAGCCCTCAAAAAGACTAATATCATGGAGCAGCTCCCATTTCTGATCCTGCTGGTTTTTCACATACTCCGGCATCCGTTTTACTGCCATCAAAGTAGTGGTCAGCATATGCTCTGCGATGGTGTCTCCATAAGCACCATAGGCATTTGCCAATGTGATCTCTTCCGGAAGCCAGGTGTATCCATTAGCACCTGCGCTGAAGAGCTGCACAAAACGCAGCTTTGGCATTTTCGGAAGTATTTCTTTGGTGATCATTCCAACGAAAAACTCTGTATCTGCAAATGCCTCTTCCGGAACATCACTGATCTTTTCTGTAAAGACGATCTCACATCCCGGAATGCTTTGAAACCGTTTGATGTTTTCTTCCGTATGATGGCCAGTGATAATGACTTTCTTTAACTCACTCATCTCGTCTTACCTGTCCCTTTCTGCAGTAACAGTGGAAGTGACTTTTTATAAGCAAGCCTTGTCAGTTCTGTGTGGTCTCTTCCCCTTTGCTTTCTTCAGTGCTCTTTTCGCCATTTTGCATCCTTGCTTTGGCCAGTTCCTGTACAGATTTATACAACTCGCTGCTTTCCAGCTTTTCCGGATGCGACAGGAATCGGATATATGTCAGCTTTGTGCCATCCTCATTTGTCTTAAAATAGACAAAGTCATCTTTTTTCGGCGTATATCCGATCAGGATATCAATATTATCATCAAATACCAGTTCTTTCTCTTCTCCGGTCGTAAACAGGATCTTGCACTTTCCACCTTCAAACGCGGTGACCCAGCCGGCA
>JAFWCK010000011.1 GCA_017536965.1 Lachnospiraceae bacterium
CGGATCGTTCAGATTTTTGAAAATGAAACAAGTACCTATAAAACCGTTTTTATTTCTTCGATCGTTCTTCTTGTGATCGCCTGTGTGGTGGCACTGGTAATGTCCTATGTGATCGGCATTGTTCGTTTTTATCAGGGACTGTATTCCAGCGAGGGATATCTGAGCCACTCTCTGCCGGTCACATCCACACAGCATATCTGGTCGAAACTGATCG
Source organism: Lachnospiraceae bacterium (assembly GCA_017536965.1). Lineage (GTDB taxonomy): Bacteria > Bacillota > Clostridia > Lachnospirales > Lachnospiraceae > RGIG5612. The sequence continues at coordinate 215 of JAFWCK010000011.1, forward strand.
TTTCTATGCTGTTTGAATGCGGAACACTGCTTGCCATCTTTATTGCGGCAAACGTTGCAGCGCTTGGAGAAGTTGGGGCAGAAGTGTATAAAGCGGGCGGATATCTGGCAAAAGAGCTTTTTGCGCAAGTGCATTTTAACGGAGTCTTGTTTTTGATCGAATGGATCCTGATCTTCCTTGTTGCTATGGCATCCAGCCTTCTGATGATGTATTTCTGCATCTCGATCGGACAGCTGGTTAACCGGAAAAAGATTCTGTTAGCATTTGGTGTTTTATTTGGACTGTATATCCTTGGACAGATCCTTGCCACGATCCTGATCATCCTGGGACCGACACTCGTTAATAGTGGAGTCATCAGAACGGTTCTGCAGGATCTTTTCGATTGGGCAGCAGAACACAGGATCGCAGCGATCCACATCGCATCTCTCCTGACACTTTTTGCGCAGTCGGTATTGGCCTTTGTCTACTTCCTGGTAACCGAACGGATCATGACAAAGCGGCTGAACTTATCATAAGAAAGGGGGCAAAAACATGAAGAAAATAAGCAAAATCGTTATTTCGCTCCTGCTGCTGACACTTCTGAGTTTTTCCCTTGTGGGATGTAAACAGCTGGATGATCTGAAGCGAGACCGTGGTATATACCTGGATGAATCCAAAGAAGAGATCGAGCTTCGCGGACATGTTTATGAAAAAGTGCTGGAACGGATCATGTTCGGCAATACAGAATGGGAAACCTATCTGCTTGCGGATGAGTGGTCGTTAACAGTAACCGATAAAGATATCCCGGTCCTTCTGGCGAAAAGCTATGGAGATACCGTCCGTTATAACAGTCGGGATGAAGAAGATCCGGTGATCCTGTGTGTTCCTGATTACCGGGAAAATAATGGGTCGGTAAATGTTTATTACTGCCGTTCGGATTATCTGGACACGCTGAAAGCCAAATTGGACAATGTGAAGCTGGATCAGTTCTATTACACCAAAATGATGTTTTTCGAGCCGGATAACAAAGTGGGCTACAAAAAACAGCTGGTTTCCGAGAAAGCCGCCGAAGTGATCAGAAAGACTTTAGCGCGGCCGTATGATCCGGCTACAGATCTGGACCCACAGACAGAGTATCCTGGTTATGCAGAGTTTAGAGACCTGCGTTATACAGATAAAGATCTGTTGTTCACCAATGACATCAACCTGGAAGTCAGCAAAACGAACACCGGAGATTATTATATCTATGGAGCTTATTCCAAAGAATCCTCGATGCCAGAGGACTTATACTGGAAAAAAGTGGCTCCGGAAGATAATGTGCTGCTCGATGAACTCTTCTACTCGGATACTGTGGAAACATACGTCCCGGAGGATGTGATACACTAAATCAATAAAAAGCGCACAGTTTCAAGGCACCCGTAAAAGCGGGTGCCTTTTTTATGCCTGATTGTGAAAAGAAAGACGATGCTTACAGTATATATATGGATGTGCTAGAATCCAAACGTGCATAAAAAATAAGCATTTTTCGTGCAAAAATGTCAATAAAGTCTGCTGATTGCGCAATATAATAAAGAAAACAATCATAATAGTGGACATTAAAGGAGAAATACTATGAAAAAAACAATCGCGATCATTCTGACTCTGTTACTGGGCATCAGCCTGCTGGCAGGATGCGGGAAAAAAGAAGAAGAGCCACAGCCAACCACACAGGAACAGAAAGCGGCACAGGACACATCTGTTGACATTCATGTGACCGCGCTGAAAGGGCCTACCGGTATGGGCATGGCTTATCTGAATCAGCAGTCGGACGATGGAAACACAGCTTATAAATACACTGTTAACTATGCCGGAGCACCAGACGAGGTTGTCGGCGGCCTGATCTCCGGGGAGATCGATATAGCAGCAGTGCCGGTCAATCTGGCAGCTACCCTGTTTAACAAAACAAACGGAGAAGTCCTGACGGCAGCTGTTAATACACTGGGTGTAATCTATATTGTGGAAAACGGAGATTCCGTACAGAGCATGGCAGACCTTGCAGGCAAAAAGATTGTCGCTTCCGGGCAGGGCAGCACCCCGGAATATGCACTCAACTATCTGCTGGAGAAAAACGGACTGACCGGTCAGGTGGAAGTGGAATACGTTTCTGAGCATGACGAAGCAGTCTCTGCGCTGGTTGCAGGCAAAGCGGACCTGGTCATGATCCCGGAACCAAAAGTCACCGCAGCTCTTTCTCAGCTGGAAACAGCTCGTGTAGCTATCAGCCTGACAGATGAATGGGATAAGGTCAGCGATACGCAAATGATCACCGGCGTTCTGGTGGTGCAGAAAGCATTTGCAAATGAACATCCGGAGATCCTGAAGGCTTTCCTGGAGGAATATGAGGCATCCGTGAAATTCACCAATGAAAACCCGCAGGAAGCATCGCAGCTGATCGAGAAGTATGGTATAATACCAAAGGCACCTGTTGCCCTGAAAGCGCTCCCGAACTGCAATATTGTTTATATTGATGGGAGTGAGATGGCAGCAGCTGTCACAGCTATGTTAACCACGCTTTTTGATGCCAATCCGGCCAGCGTCGGCGGAAGTCTTCCGGGCGAAGAAATGTTTTATGAAAGCCATTCCTAAAGCTTTAAAGATCA
>JAFWCK010000102.1 GCA_017536965.1 Lachnospiraceae bacterium
ACCATCCTTGTGGCATATTTAATGCTTTTTTTAAGCACTATATCATTTCTACCCATGTGCCTTGATCCTATAATAAAGATCTTTGTCTTCTATTCATGTCCGTGCTTTCAGGAAGGAATCTATATGCCCGGATGGCTGGCTTTCCAAAGTTTTTCCGCTCTTTCACCCCATTCCTCCGCATAATGGCTGCATTTGGTGCAAAGGTGGTCACAGCTTTCCGGCTCCATCATATCCGTGCTCTTCGCCCCTGTCCGGATCACCATTTCCTTTAGCTTCTCCGGGTTTTCCAGCATGGGGCAGGGCTGAAGGAGGTTTTCATTGAAAGGTTGTCCCTCCTGGTAAGCTTTAAACAACGGCTGCTGCAGGCATTCCAGCAGAGGCTTATCATGGATGTTCGCGCTGGAATAATGTATGAAGACACAGGGTTCCACATCCCCGTTCGGATTGATATGGCAGTAATACTTGCCTCCGGCTATGCATCCGCTGACAAATTCACCGTCGTTCTGGAAATCCATGCAGAAAATCGGCTTTCCGCCTTCAAATCCCCTGATTTCACGGATCCTGTGGTACATGTATTCCCGCTGCTCTACAGTAGGTACAAGTTCCATGCCCGTATCCATCCCGATAGGCATAAAGTGGAAATACCAGCTGAAAGAAACTCCTTTATCGATAAGGAAGTCCAGGAACTCATCCGATGTGACCGCTTCGCAGTTGGCTCTTGTGTAACAGATCGAGGTCCCGTATACCAACCCGTTTTCCCGAAGCAGATCCATAGCCGCCATCACTTTGTCGAACGTGCCGTCCCCACGCCTCAAATCCGTTGCATCCCTGTTTCCTTCAATGCTCATGGAAAGTACAATGTTTCTGCATCTCTTCATGTCATCACAAAAAGTCTGGTCTACAAGCGTACCATTTGTAAATAGCATAAAGCCGCAGTCGCTGTGCTTCTCCGCAAGCCTGACGATATCTTTCTTCCGAACCAATGGTTCCCCGCCGGTCATGACATAGGCATGGATCCCGAGTTCCTTTCCCTCTGTGACAAGGCGGTCCATATCTTCAAAGGACAGGTTCAGCGTCCTGGAATACTCGGATGCCCAGCATCCCGTGCAGTGGAGGTTGCACGCGCTTGTCGGATCAAAGAGGATGATCCACGGGATCCCGCATCCATACTTTTCGGCGTTTCTGCGGGTCTGCCGGAAGCCGGTAAAGCCCCCCTCAAAGCCAAAGGCCATAACCAGCCCCTTCAGGTACTGCAGATCCGCCCGTTCCAGCAGTCTGTCAAAATACTGTGACCATTTCCCGTCGCTGCCAAAAGCAGTCCTGAGGTTCTCATAAGCCTGAGGCGGCCAGCCGTCCCCCAGGACCTTCTCAATTGCGTTAATTACCTCAACATAACCTTCGTTCCTATTACCCTGTGCCCTCTTCATGATGCCGTTAAGTGCCAGTTCAAACCCTTTCCTCTCCGCTACATGAGCGATTTTTCCTGTCATAGCCAACTCCTTTCCCAACATCTTTCCTGAACTCCTGCAAATCTGGCTTTTTCCTCATTTTCCATGTCCCATACTCCTGCGCATCCAAAAGGCCGCTGGAAAAGTCCCGCTCCTACCCTTATCAGGCCCCACTCCGCAAACTTTTCAAACCCGCCAATTTCTTTTATGTACCTGTGCGCTGTATCCACAATGCCTTCATACGGGATCCCGGCAATCATACTGTCCCCGATCGCGCAGGTGTATTCCACCGGCTGTCCCTGTACCTGGGCCTGTAGCCATGCGTAAATGTTTACGCTGACATCCGCTTTGGACAAGTCCTTACCGTGCAGCCCTCCGCCCGTGACCGAATCCCCCATGTCACTGCCGAGTTTCCGGTTGGCAGCGCCGGAATCCACACCTGTCCCGCCTGTCCATTCCCCGAGGGGGTTCACTTCAGCGCCAGGATACATATTTCTGATCCGGTCGCTGTCCGCATTGCTCTGGCACAGGATCAGTCGTTTCCCGGAAAGAATATACTTTCCATCACTTTCATACTGCTGATAAAGCTCCTGTGCAATATTGGTCAGCCGTTTCTGTTCTTCTGTGACGGGTGTCCCCCTGAAGATCCCATTATCTCCGCAGCGGAGACCATGTTCCTGGTTCCTGGCAAGGTGTTCATCCTGGGGCACTTCCCTGTAGTATGCCGGAATGGCGCCTGCTATCCGATCCACAACTGCCTGCACTTCCCCGTACTCCAGGTGGACAGAGGTCTCCACTATGATGTGGCATTCCCCATGTCCGATCAGGACTTCCACTGCTATCCTGGGATCTTCCGCTTTCCTGTATGCCAGATCCACAAGAGCACCGGCAATCCGGTCAGCCACCTTGTCCGGATGGGCAGGATTTACTTTTTCGAACATGTCGCATCTCCTTTCTGGCGGGCAGCCTCCTGCCTGTCATTCCTCATAGTAATCCGCGTCGATCGCTCTATCACTGACCTGGTGGCTGATAATCTTAACAGACGACAGAACTGTAGCAAGATTCATGATACCGTCAGCCAGCAAGGATACCCCGATCAGGATTGCCATCATGTTTGATGACGTAGAAGGCCTGAATACAAGCAATACCCCGAAAGTTCCTGCAACAGCAGCCAGAACCAGAATCATCCACCAGGAACGAATGCCGAAGACACGGGCATCCAGGGAAATCTGGATTTTGAAAAGGCTGTCTGCCAAAACACAGATGCCAAACGCAATGCACGTATAGCTCCAGGTGTTTACCGGATGCACCATTGAAATGACGCCCAGTGTCAGCACCAGGATTCCAAATGCCAGGTCGTACTGGAAAGCCAGCCGGAACAGGTCCCTGGACAGGTACCCTATAATTTTGATTACACCAAAAGCACAGAAAGTAATCCCTATTACCGTGCCGATCAGCACCGATGCCGTTTCAGGATACGCAATAAAACTGATCCCTATAATGCACAGCACTGCTGACAGGATAATATACCCCGTCTTTGCAATTCGCATAGGTGTTGTATTCTGCATATGACCATCCCCTTTCTGTCTGTTCGGCTTGCCTTCGTGTCTTCCTTCTGAAAATACCGAAAAACGCAGGGGCGGAAAACGGACAAATCTCTTCCCGTGCCTGTTTTTCAGACATGAACAGAGATTTGTCTATCTGGAGTGATCCTCACAAGTCAGTACGAATGATATAGACGGTCACTGACCACATATCGTCAGAACACAGATCATAACACCCGCTCTTCGCCTGATCCGAAGTGTCTTCATCTTCATAAATACGCAAGGCATCGGACAGTTCATTTTCTACATGGGGATATGAATTTCCTGCATAGGCTGAATGAAGTAATGCGGGAAAGATTTCTCAAAGCATGGCAATATCCATATAGAAACCCCATGCCTGTTTTTGGGCATGGGGGAAAGGTTGTCTATCTGATTTTATTTTTTAGCCGCGCGTTTTATCATCTCTTCAATCATCCCGTGATGCAGTTCACACAGCCGGGATATTTCCTTATGGATATCCGGTTTCATCTGCTGGTTCAGCCAGTCAATCACAAGACCAAAGCATTCGCATTTATAAAAATGAACGAGTATTCTCCTGTCGCTTTCAGAAATGTCCAGATCCTTAACGAGGGTCTTTCCATAGGCGGACACGATGTAATCACATTCTTTCCACAGGTACCGTTCATAGATGTCACGGTTTGCCGAATGGTAGATATGCAGCAGGACGCGGCGGTTTTCCATTGTGAAGTCGGCAGCCGCATTCAGGGCGGCCTCCGCGGAATCGATGGTAGGGTACTTCCTGACAAACTGCTCAAGATGGTCCATAATGATTTCTTCAAGCAGTGCCGGTATATCCTGGAAATGGTAATAAAAGGAGTTGCGGTTAATTCCGCACTCTTCCACGACCATTTTTACTGTAATCTGGTTCAGGGGCTTCTGGTCAAGAAGGCTTACAAATGTCATTTTAATAGCATCTTTTGTGAAACTGGACATAGGGCTTCCCTTCTCTGTCTGGCCTTTTCTGCCAGAAGTTTCGTCTTCCTCTCATCTGTACCAGAACAAAGGAAGTCATGCATCACATAGGCTACAAATATTTACGTAATACAGCGGGATCATCCAGTACACTCTCCACAATGCGGCTTAGAATCCCACTATATCCCTTCCCTAAAGATTTAGCCTTCCGGATTGTCTGCGGAGTAAGGCGTAATGTAACATTTTGCCTCTTTCGGTCTGCCTGTCTGTCCTCATGTACTCTTCGGAACGATGCCAGCTGTTCGTCTGTCAGTTCCGGATTGTCATCGTCAGTAACAATAGGACGTTTTGCCGCCTCCCTGACCATATTGATCTGTTCTTCCATAAGCTTTTGTTCCGCACTTAATTCATATTTCCTGATTGCCATAATAGATCGCCCTTTCTTTTTTCGTTGCCACTCTCTCAGAGATAATACGTAGTGCTTTTATCCGTTCGGTATACACAACTGTCAGTATCTCTTCGACAAATCCTATCGTGATATACCGTTCTTCCCCGGCAAAGCTGTGAGCCTCATCATAGTATTCCAGACGATTTGGATCCGGGAATACATGGCTCGCTGTTTCAAAATCGATGCCATGCTTAGAGATATTGATTAGCTCTTTCTCTTCGTCCCATTCAAACTGTAGTTTCATTCATTTACCTCACTATCTAAACCCGATTATATCACTATAGCCGGAAAAGCAATGCAAAAAGCATTGCTTTCCCATTATATTCTATTTCAATCTATCTTCTTTTGGTTAAACGCTCGTATGTCAGGTTTTCTCTCTGAATGTTGGTACAATGTTGGTATAAGAAATTACGAATTGCCATTTATCGCCACTTTAAGCAACTATTCGCCGCCGGGCAAAGACTGCCGTGGCAGACAAAAAAACTCTTATCATTTCAAAAATCCTTCCTGTAAGGGCACGATCTGCCGCGTTTTGCCGCACTTTGCGCAGGGCGCTGAGCAGGCACATACTATCCAAAATTATTGGCCAAAATGGCAAATCGTGGCAAAACGAGGCAAATCGAGGACGTCAAACGTAGTAAAATCGTAGTAGAAATCGGGGTGTTTTACTACTCATGGTTCTGTTTAGTAATGCTAAACCCAAAGTCACTCGTGGGTACTCCATCTGGCAGCACTGGATTAAAGGTCATGCTCTATGCAATATTCCTGAATCCTTTTGTTTCTTTTGTCCAAAAAGATATGTTCCCTGACGAGGAACCTGAAGTAGTCTTCTACTGTTTCTGGCAGTCCATTTTTCTTGAAGGATGCGTCTCCCATCCATATATCGACCGAAGAGTAATCATCTGAAACGCAGTCCTGCATAAAGAAAAAATCCACATAGCCTTTGAAATCTACGAACAGATCGTAAAATGCCTTGTCACTTTCGATCACCTTGGAAAGAGGACTCTCCTCTCCAACGTAATGCCTGCGGATACACTCGAGAGTAAGGTCCCAGCGGTCAGCAATGCGTAAATTAGTTCCCTTTCTCTGGTTCATGCTGTTCACATGGACCGGAAAGATGACCATGCTGCCGATTGTATATGACCTGTGCAACAGATGTTCAATATACACATCAAAATCACTGTACCGCTCTCTCACCTGGTCGATCATCTTTTTATTTTTCAAATGGGTCATTTCTACTATGATTGTGTCACTTGAAAACCAGAAGTCTTTCCATTTCAGAGCATAAGGGGCTCTCTCTGATTGAAGTTCCATCACCTCGCCGTTGGGAAGTTCCTTGCTCCACAGGATCCTGTGATACGCATTAAGCGTCGGGCTATAGGCATCGGGATCCTTGCCTCTTGCATCTGACCTGAAATCGAAAGTAATATCGATCATATCTTTCATCCCTATATACTAAAATTTGTCATTGCGATAATTCATCCAATTTACTTAATTGCCATTGTCTTTCTTCGATGACTTTAGACATATCACATGGATACATAAGATTAATCAACTTAATTGCATAATCACTTGCGACCATTCCATGTTCTTTCATATGTCCACTTGCAACTGCTTGACCAATGACTCTAAATGTTACAGTCAATAGTTCATCTGTTTGAGCACGTGCAACTTTGTGTATTGCAAATCCCGCTTGTCGTACTTCATGCATTCTCGCCTTTCCTGCTTGCCACATTTCATTTATTCTAAATCCCTCAGCAACTTCTGGAAAAGAGTTTTCGCAAATATTACATATACAAATACTACGCTTCGCAATTTCTAATGACCACTTTGCAATTGTAATTTGCGGTTGTATCTCATAAAGAGCATCTATTCGGTTTCTTAATTCATCATCATCTAACAGATTGATTTTTCTTATAGTCATTAAAACATCCCCACAAATTCTGATTTGTACCCCCAGCCCACTACACTGCTGCTCCATTATACCATAAACAGAAAAAGCGCCCACCGCCATTATGGCGATGAGCGCAAATCCTTGTTTTCACACTACTCTGAACATCTTCCTGCTCTGCTTTTCCTTTCCTTCCCTTACTCCACTCAGCTTCTCCTGCTCTCTCCGGGCTGACTCGACTTCTTCCATCCTGGCCATCTCCGCTGCTGCGTCCTCCATCCCTAAATGAGTGTAGACGTTCATTGTGACGCCGATATCGCTGTGCCCCATCAGGTACTGCAGCGTCTTGGGGTTCATTCCGGCCTTCGCCTGGTTGCTGCAATAAGTATGCCGGCAGACGTGCGGAGTGATGTTCGGTAACTGTTCCCGGTAGATCTCGTTGTAGCGGCTCACCGCATGGTTGAACCGGTGCTCCCAGTGCATCGCCACTTCCGGCAGGCAGTCCTTGTCCAGAAACAGAAAACCGCTGCGCCCGTCGACCATGCGCTCGATCCTGGGGGTCGGCCGGTCCTCGATGATGGCGCGGAAGCATTGCTCGACGTCGGCCGTCATCGGGAGCTTGCGGGTTCCGGCGTGGGTCTTGGTCTCCTGAATCACGAGCGTCATATCCGCGCTCCGCTGGAGTTGGTGGTCGATATTGATCAGGTGATGCTCAAAATCGATATCGCTGATTGTCAGCCCACAGAACTCCGAAATACGCATG
>JAFWCK010000103.1 GCA_017536965.1 Lachnospiraceae bacterium
CATGATCACTGGTGCTGCTCAGATGGACGGCGCTATCCTGGTTGTTGCTGCAACCGACGGTGTTATGGCACAGACCAAAGAGCACATCCTGCTGGCTCGTCAGGTAGGTGTTCCTTATATCGTAGTATTCATGACCAAATGTGATATGGTCGATGACGAGGAGTTATTAGAGCTCGTTGAAATGGATATCAGAGACCTTCTGAACGAGTATGACTTCCCTGGTGATGATATTCCGATCATCAGAGGTTCTGCTCTGAAAGCTCTGGAAGACTGCTCCGGCGAGTGGGGAGACAGGATCATCGAGCTTATGGAAGCTGTTGACTCCTACATTCCAGATCCAGTTCGTGAGACAGATAAGCCGTTCCTGATGCCAGTCGAGGACGTATTCACGATCACAGGCCGTGGTACTGTTGCAACTGGTAGAGTTGAGCGTGGTGTCCTTCATGTACAGGAAGAAGTTGAAATCCTTGGTATCCATGAAGATATCAGAAAGACCGTCGTTACCGGTATTGAAATGTTCCGTAAACTTCTTGACGAAGGTCAGGCTGGTGATAACATTGGTGTTCTTCTTCGTGGTGTTAACCGTGACGAGATCGAGCGTGGCCAGGTTATCGCAAAACCAGGCAGCGTTACCTGCCATAAGAAATTCACAGGTCAGGTTTACGTTTTAACCAAAGATGAAGGTGGACGTCATACTCCGTTCTTCAACAACTACAGACCACAGTTCTACTTCAGAACAACTGACGTTACTGGTGTCTGCAACCTTCCGGCAGGAACAGAAATGTGCATGCCTGGTGACAACGTAGAGATCACTGTTGAACTGATTCACCCAATCGCTATGGAGCAGGGACTTGGCTTCGCTATCCGTGAAGGTGGACGTACAGTCGGTTCAGGCAAAGTTGCTACAATTATTGAGTAATCAATAACAAAGCTAATAAAATCAAGGCTTCCCGAGAAATCGGGAAGCCTTTTTTCATGGAGCATACGGGACTTGAACCCGTGACCTCCACACTGCCAGTGTGGCGCGCTCCCAACTGCGCTAATGCCCCTTAATTCTTTGCCATTATAACTGCTTCCGGATTTCATGACAAGTACGGCAGGCCGCTTTCCCTTGTCACCCGTAAGCTATGGGTGATAAGATACACATAATAAAAAATGTGGAGGAAACGGTCATGATCGATAATCGTTTCAATGGAGAAGAATATACAAAAGAGATACGCACCCGGAAATATCTGCCAGATGGCCAGGAACTGGATGCAGAAAAAACGGTGATCATTGAACACCAGATGGATCTTTTTGTGAATGAAGAACTTGCCGGCAGACTTGTCTGCGTGCCGGAATATCTTTCCGAGTTTGTTATCGGACGACTGATAACCGAAGGATTCATCACAGATATGGCCGACGTGAATAAATTGTACATCTGTGAGGAAGCAAGCCGTGCAAGAGTCTTTCTGAACAGAGAAATAGAATTGATCGATTCCGACCGCCCGGAACCAACCTGCTGCACCGGAAACCGGATCTATTTAAAACCGAGCGTTACCAAAACAGATAAGCTGCCTGCGCATACATGGAAGGCGGACGATGTATTCCGCCTTTGTGAACACTTTGCGCAGGATACGGAGCTTCACAGGAAGACGTCCGGAACGCATTCCTGCTATTTGATGTATAAGGGAGAAATTGTATTTTCTGCATCGGATATCGGGCGCCACAACGCTTTGGATAAAGCAGTCGGGTACGCAGTGATCAATCAGCTCGATCGTAATGCGTGCATGCTCTATACGACCGGAAGAGTACCAATCGATATGGTGGAAAAAGCGATTATGGCAAGGATCCCTGTCCTGGTCTCCAAAGCAGTCCCAACAGATAAAGCGATCGATCTGGCAAAAGAGTATGGCATCACGCTGATCTTTTCTGCATGGCCGGACAGTTTTGAGATCTGTGCCGAATGAGAGAATAAGGAGTTTGATATGAGCAATTACGAAGAAAAAGAATATAAAGTATTTGAGATGTTCAAGAAACAGTGGGGCCTCGTCACAGCTGGGAATAAGGAGCATTTTAATTCCTGCACCATCGGATGGGGAAGTCTGGGAACACTTTGGGCAAAGCAGAACGGCGGATCCGTTGTAACAGTCTTTCTGCATCCTGGCCGTTATACCACAGATGTGATGTTGGAAAGCGAGTACTTCACGGTCAGCTTTTTCCCGCAGGAGTACAGGAAAGCTTTGGGCGTCATGGGGACTGTCTCCGGACGGGATCATGACAAGGTCAAAGAATCAGAGCTCACCCCGGTCCAGATAGGAGAGAGTGTGACATATGAGGAGGCAGAACTGACTTTCTACTGTCGCAAGATCTACCAGCATAAGATGGCAAAGGAAGACATTGCCCAGGAGTATCAGGAAATGTATGCATCCAATCCGAAAGTATATCCAGTAGACGAGAATGGTCAGTGGCAGCCGCACTGGGTATTTATCGGCGAGATCCTGGAGACTCTGGAGAAATAGGCAACAAAAACTGCATCTTCATCGCCTTGTAAAAGGCAGGATTATTCGGTATAATCATGCGGTTGAAAAAAGGCAAACAGAGAAAGAACCCTTAGAAAACTGACATGAAAAAGAAAATCATTTCCCTGATCATTATGGCAGCAGTGATCCTTTCACTGGTCGCCTGCGGGAAGAAATCAGAGCCGGAACCGGAAACGGCATCCGCCCCGGAGATCATCCCGGTGGTGGAAGAAAAAGTCTTTCCGGATTGGAACCCGGATGCAAAAGCTTTACAATTTCTGATCGAATACGTAGAGGACGTCACGAACGATTCCTCAGTTAATTATATTCCGGTGGAAGACCGGCTCGCGGTGTTCGATCTGGATGGCACACTTTATGCGGAATTGTGCCCAACCTATCTGGAATACTATATGCTTGCATGGCGGATCTTAAAAGATTCTTCTTATTTCCCGGATGCCCAGCAGCTTGCGTTCGGTCAGGAACTGCGGGAATCTGTCCTTCGTAATTCCTTCTCGGTTGACTTTCCTTTGCGCCAGGCCTATGCCCAGGCAAGAGCGTATGCTGGAATGACGCTGACAGAATTTGCTGACTGGACGAGAGAGATCCTGCTTCGTGATGTGGATGGATTTGTCGGCATGACATATGGAGAGGCCTTTTATCTTCCGATGCTGGAAGTGATCAAATATCTGCAGGACAATGGTTTTGAGATCTATGTCATCAGTGAGGGTGATCGGTTTATCTGCCGCACGCTGCTGGAAGGATATGTTGATATTCCATCTGAAAACATCATCGGCATGGACGTGGCAGTGGAAGCCAGCGGACAGAATGGTGCAGATGGTTTGGACTATGTGTTTCAGGCAGACGATCAGCTGATCCGCACGGACAGACTGCAGATCAAAACGATGAAGATGAATAAGGTCGCGCAGATCGCCCGCGATATCGGACGTCAGCCTGTGCTTTCTTTTGGCAATTCCAGCGGAGATGTTAGTATGCACATGTACACGATCAGTAATAATCCTTATCGGAGTGCAGCCTTCATGTTGTTAGCGGATGATGAAGAACGCGATTACGGCAAAGCCTATCAATCAAATGCTCTCCGCAGAGACTGGGAAGCACGTGATTTCCACGTGATCTCGATGCAGAGAGATTTCCGGACTATTTACGGTGACCATGTTAAAAAGACAGGAAGCTTCCGTTGGGAAGAAGAACTGAGAGACGATAGATAAATTAACAATAGGAGACAAAATAATGAAATTTTCAGAAATGCCCTATGCACGTCCGGAACTGGACGACATGATCAACAAGGTAAAGGAATTAACGGAATCACTGAAGGCAGCCACCTCTTATGAGGAGGCCAGAAAAGTCTTCATTGAGATGGATCAGGAAGAACGTCACGTGATGACACAGTCGACACTGGCATCTATCCGCCACTCAATCGATACTCGTGTGGAATTTTATAAAGAAGAATATAAATACTGGAACCAGGCAATGCCGCAGCTGCAGGAATATCAGCAGCAGTGGATCCTGACTCTGATGCAGAGCCCGTTCCGTAAAGAATTTGAAGAAGAATTCGGAACGATCATGTTCACGAATGCAGAGCTGGAGCTGAAATCATTCTCACCGGAGATCATTCCGGAAATGCAGAAAGAAAACGACCTGGCACAGGAATATGAAAACCTGCTGGCATCTGCACAGATTCCTTTTAAAGGCGGCGTGTATACACTTTCCCAGATGACACCGTTTAAAAACAGTACGGATGATGAAGAACGTCTGGCTGCATGGAAAGCGGAAGGACAGTGGTACAAGGATCATCAGGAAGATCTGGACAGACTTTATGATGAACTGACAAAACTGCGTGATACCATGGGCAGAAAGCTCGGCTACGATGGCTATACCCAGCTGGGATATTACCGCATGCAGCGTAACTGCTATACAAAAGAAGATGTCGAGAAATTCCGTCATGCGGTGCGTGAATATCTGGTGCCGGTCGCAGACCGCATCTACCGCCTGCAGGCAGAGCGCTTGGGCAAAGTTTATCCGATGAGTTTTGCTGACAATCAGCTGCAGTTCCGTTCCGGCAATCCAAAGCCGCAGGGGACAGCAGACGATATTCTGGCAGCAGGAAGAAAATTCTATGATGAATTATCACCGGAGACCAGCGCATTCTTCCGTAAGATGCTGGATATGGAAATGCTGGATGTCTTAAGCACGGAAGGCAAAGAAGGCGGCGGATACTGTACGGAACTTCCGGATTATGATATGCCTTTCATCTTTGCAAACTTCAACGGAACACAGGGCGATGTGGAAGTGGTCACGCATGAAGCTGGTCATGCCTTTGCTTCCTATATGAACGTCGACCGTATCCCAGTCTCTCTGATGTGGCCATCTCTGGAGGCTTGCGAAGTGCACTCCATGTCTATGGAATTTTTCGCATGGCCGTGGGCCAAAGATTTCTTTGGCGATGACGAACAAAAATACTTATACAGCCATCTGGCATCAGCACTTACTTTTATCCCTTATGGAACCATGGTCGATCATTTCCAACATATCGTTTTTGAACGTCCGGAGATGACACCGAAGGAGCGTCATGGCGTTTGGAAAGAACTGCTTGGAGAGTATATGCCGTGGATGAAGCTGGATGGAGGTATTCCGTTCTACAGTGAAGGAGAAGGATGGCAGAGACAGCATCATATTTACAGCTCACCATTCTATTACATTGATTACTGTCTGGCACAGACAGTATCTCTGGAATTCTGGAGCATGCAGCAGAAAGACCGCAAGGACGCGTGGGAACACTACATGGCTTATACCAGACAGGGCGGCACAGAGGTCTTTACTACGTTGCTTGCAAACGCAGGACTGGTCAGTCCGTTTGATGAAAACTGCCTGAAAGAAGTCTGCGAGACAGCAATGAAGTGGCTGGATGCATTTGATATGAGCACAGTGGAGTAATGACGCGAGCGAATCAATCATGGCAGACAAACAGAAACGGCCTGGCCGCAGAGATTATCTGAATAATTTTAAGATGGATGACTCCGGAAAGTATGCTTATCGTGGAACTTACATGGCATATACCAACGGAGAAGAAACCTGGAAGAAAGATCTGATCCGGATCTGGATTTGCTGCGCCATTCCGATCGTCCTTCTGGTTATCCTGGGATTCCTTCCTCACAGCGGACTGGACGGAAACCTGATCGTGCTTCTGCCTTATGGTCTGGGAATCGTTGCATTGTTTGTCCTGGTCTGGAAAGTGGCACGTTTGACCCATGGCGGATTAAGGCTCCGGAAATATGTGTATGATGCCACAGTAAAAGTTCTGCCGGGTTATGCAGCGGCTGTCATTATTACAGCAGCATTTGCTTTGGTCGGGATCATTATCACGCTGATCCTCGGATCTTTCCAAGGCACCATTTTTTCTACTGTTTTGTTTATCGTCGGGCAGTTGTGCGCGGGTTTTGGAGGCGTTTTTGTACAGCGGGTCACCCGGAAGATGAACTGGTCAGAAACGTAAGGAAAAGACGCGCTGATATTGACTTTAAATAGTAGAAATAATAAAATACACTATGTATGCGAAAGGATTTCTGTCAGTTTTTATTGACAGATTTGATGTTTGTTTACGACTTAAATTTGAAACATAAAAATAGGAGGAAAAAAAGAAAATGAAAAAACTTAGTAAAGTTCTTGCTCTCCTTCTTGCAGCGCTGATGGTCTTTGCATTGGCAGCTTGCGGCAAGGGTAGCGACACACCTTCAGGTTCCGGTTCTGCGAACGTAGATGGTGAAACTCCACTGGTTGTAGGTTATTCTCCATTCAGTGAGAAATTCTCTCCATTCTTTGCAGAGACTGCATATGACCAGGATGTCTCTACTATGACCCAGATCTCCCTGATCAATCTTGACCGTATGGGACAGGTTATCTACAAGGGAATCGAAGGTGAGACCATTCCGTATAACGGAACCGATTACACCTATCATGGGCCTGCAGACATCGAGGTTACACAGAACCCGGATGGAACAGTTTTCTATGACTTTACATTAAGAGACGACATCAAATTCTCTGACGGCGAACCGCTGACCATTGATGATGTTATTTTCTCAATGTACGTAGTATGTGACCCGACATATGATGGCTCCACAACACTGTTCTCACAGCCAATCGAAGGTATGGCACAGTATCGTGCAGGTATCGACAGAAGAATCAACCTGATCGCAAAAGCCGGCAAAGACAACACGGATTTCACTTTCTGGACAGAAGAACAGCAGAAAGCTTACTGGGATATGGTTGAGAAGGCTCCGCTGGCAATTGCTGAAGAAGTCGCTAAATACTGCTGGGAGAATGGATATGCTCCACAGGATGATGTCTCAGCTGCAGCTGGCGCATGGGGCTTTGCAGTTCCTGAAGGCGGCACCTTAGATGACTTTGCAAAAGCCTTGGTTGATGCTTATGGCGATGATATCATTGGCATGATCAATACCGAGAATGCAGGAAGCGATGTTTCTGCTTTCCTGCCAGACTATGATGCATTTGCAGAGTGGGTTGAGTACGGCGAGTCCGCACCGAACATCACCGGTATTCAGAAGACTGGTGAAAATTCACTCCGTGTCGTAGCTACTTCCTTTGATGCAACCACGATCTATCAGCTTGGCGTCAACATTGCTCCAATGCATTACTATGGAAGCAAAGACCTTTACAACTATGACAATAATCAGTTCGGTTTCCCGAAAGGTGATCTTTCCAGCGTTCGCGCAAAGACAACTACACCAATGGGTGCCGGCAAATATAAATTCATTTCATTCGAAAATGGTGTTGTAAACTTCGAAGCAAACGAAAATTACTACCAAGGCGCACCGAAGACAAAATATCTGCAGTTCCGTGAAGTACAGGATGTCGATAAACTGAACGGCGTTATCAATGGTTCTATCGATGTTACAGATCCTTCCTTCAGTAAAGATACTGCTAACAACATTATCGATACAAACGGCAATGGCGATGTTACTGGTCCTGTTATCACGACCGATACAGTTGACAACCTTGGATATGGATACATTGGTATCAACGCTAACAACGTAAGTGTTGGCGGCGATCCGGCTTCCGTTGCATCCAAGAACTTAAGAAAAGCTTTTGCAACCATCTTCTCTGTATATCGTGATGTTGCAATCGATTCTTACTATGGTGACGCAGCAGACGTCATCAACTATCCAATCTCCAATACTTCCTGGGCAGCACCGCAGCCGACAGACGAAGGCTATGCAGTTGCTTTCTCCAAAGATGTAAATGGACAGGATATCTATACATCTGACATGAGCACAGATGACAGATATGCAGCAGCTAAGAAGGCAGCTCTTGGCTTCCTCGAGGCAGCTGGCTACACCGTAGCAGACGGAAAAGTGACAGCAGCTCCGAACGGCGCTAAGATGGAATATGAAGTTATGGTTCCTGGCGATGGTACTGGTGACCATCCGGCATTCATGATCCTGACACTGGCTTCTGAAGCTATGAAAGAACTTGGAATCAACCTGATCGTTAACGACCTTACCAACTCTTCAGACCTTTGGACTGCACTCGAGGCAGGACAGGGCGAGATGTGGTGTGCAGCTTGGGGCGCAACGGTTGACCCTGATATGTATCAGATCTACTACTCTGACGTAGCTAACGGCGGAGCACAGGCAGGTGGATCCAACTATATGTACAAGATCGCAGATCCTGACCTTGACCAGATGATCATGGCAGCTCGTCAGTCTGCAGATCAGACATACAGAAAGACTGTCTACAAAGCTTGCCTTGATACGATCATTGACTGGGCTGTTGAAATTCCTACCTATCAGAGACAGAACGCTATTATCTTCAGCACTGAGCGTGTGGACATCAGCACAGTTACACCTGATATCACAACCTTCTATGGTTGGATGAGCGAGATCGAGAATACGGTTCTGAAATAATTTCGGAAATCGTTGTCTGACTGAATCAGACGGTTAGTCGATATTGCGGCCGTCCCGGGACGTCGCTCCCGGGACGGCTTATTCATACTATATTAGGCAGAAATTGGGTGATTAAAAGGTGAGAAATTTTATCATTAAACGTATATTGATCTCTATTGTTATTTTGATCTTTGTTGCGTTTATCATATATGTTCTTATGAGATGT
This sequence comes from Lachnospiraceae bacterium, assembly GCA_017536965.1. Classification (GTDB taxonomy): domain Bacteria; phylum Bacillota; class Clostridia; order Lachnospirales; family Lachnospiraceae; genus RGIG5612. The sequence goes on from JAFWCK010000103.1 coordinate 8,646, forward strand.
CTTCCGACATCTTATCTGGAAGAGGTTGCAAGGGCAAAATCCATGCAGCCGGGTTCCAAATCATTTGAAGAATGGATGCAGCAGCTATCCGCAACGTACGGAATGGACAAAGGTATCATTCCGGGCTTCTTTTCCTGGTGTGGAAGAGCGATCCGCGGACAATTTGGTGACAGCTGGAAATGGACTGTTCCGGTCACGCAGAAATTCCATGATTCCGTATGGCTGTCCTTTATTATGGGCGGAATCGCCTTTGTTCTTGAGCTTCTGATTGCCATTCCTTTGGGAATTATTTCCGCAGTTAAACAATACAGTAAAACAGACTATACGATCACGATCGTGGCATTGACCTGTTTCTCATTGCCGACGTTCTTCTTTGCGTCGCTCTTAAAACTGGTATTTGCCGTCAAGCTGAAATGGTTTGACCTGGGCGGTCTGATCGGACGATCGTACCAGCAGCTTTCTCCTGCGGGTCAGTTCTGGGACAAGGCGGCCCATTTAGTCTTACCGATTATAACCCTCGTAGTTATTAGTATCGGTTCGCTGATGCGTTATACCCGAACCAATATGCTCGAGGTTCTGAATGCGGATTATATCCGAACTGCGCGTGCAAAGGGTCTTTCTGAACGAAAGGTCATTTATCATCATGCGTTCCGTAATACCTTGATTCCGATCGTAACGATCGTAGGCGGTTCCCTTCCGGGACTTTTCTCTGGAGCGCTGATCACAGAGACGTTGTTCTCACTCCCGGGTATCGGTTATGTTTCTTATCAGTCGATGGTATCCGGTGATATTCCATTTTCGATGTTTTATCTGGTTTTCCTCGCAATCTTAACGCTGCTGGGAAACCTGATCTCAGATATATTATACGCGGTCGTTGATCCGCGTGTTCGAATAGCGTAGGAGAGGGGGAGAAGTATGAGCGAAAAAGATAAAAACAACACCCCTCAGCAGGAATATTCCTTAAACGATGACCGTCGTGTTAAGGTTCTTTCTCCAGGCCGTCTCGTGATGCAGCGTTTTATTAGGAACCGCGTTGCAGTTACCGGTCTCATTATCCTTGCATTTATGTTTATCTTTTCCTTCGTTGGCGGATGGATCTCCCCATACACAGAGAATCAGTTGTTCTATCGCGAAGATAATCAGAACAAACAATATGCAGGAGTTACGGAAAACAAAGAGCTCCGCTATGTAGAGCGCGAAGCAGGCACATTCCCTGCGCTTGCACAGGCACAGTTTTATCTGGCCAGAACAAAAGGCAGCGACCGCTTTGAGTATCAGGGAACTATTTATACTTACAAAGAAGACGGCGAAGATTTCTTCTCCATATATACAGGAGGACAAGAGGAACCAATGGCATTCGCCTCGACGACCATTGTTACCTCTTCCACCAGCAACGAAAAAGTACCTTTTATGCTTCAGTACCTTTTGCTGAAAAGCCTGGAAGATGAGAAAGATTCTTTTGAGTATGAAGGAGAAACCTATGACGTTGATGAAGAAGGCGCTCTGAAAAAAGGCAAGGAAGAGATTGCTTTTGCAAGCAAGTATATCGTACAGGCGCTTATGAGTGACGTCTTCCTTTCCAGACAGTTCCGGGAAGAACTGATAGAAGAGGTCGAAAAAGGCGCAAAAGAGTTTTCCTTTACAGATACGGATGGAGTCACCTACGACTATACCATCACATATAATGCCGCGACGAATGCATACTCTGTTATGCAGAGTCAGAGCACAAAAGTCTTTGATACTTACAGCCCGCCTAGCAGCAAACATTGGCTTGGTACGGACCGTAATGGTATGGACATGCTCACACGTCTGATGTACGGCGGCCGTGTATCTTTGTATATCGGCTTCATCGTCGTAATCATCGAGACTGTGATCGGTGTTATCTTGGGCGGTATCTCCGGCTACTTTGGCGGCTGGGTCGACAACCTGATCATGCGTATCGTTGATATTTTCTACTGCATCCCATCGCTTCCGATCATCATTATTCTTGGTGCAGCCATGGATGCAATGCGTGTTGATCCGCAGATACGAATGATCTGGCTGATGTTGATATTAGGACTCTTAGGCTGGGCCGGCATTGCCCGTCTGGTTCGTGGACAGATCCTCTCTTTACGTGAGCAGGAGTTTATGACAGCTACGGAGGCAACCGGACTGAAGGTCAGCCGAAGGATCTTTAAGCATCTGATCCCGAACGTTATCCCGCAGCTGATCGTTACAATGACGATGAGCTTAGGTTCCACGATCCTGATCGAGGCAACACTTTCCTTCCTGGGACTGGGTGTTAAATTCCCGTTTGCTTCCTGGGGAAATATTATCAACGATGTTAACAATACTTATGTATTAACCAATTTCTGGTTCATCTGGATCCCGGCAGGTGTCTGCCTGGTTGCAACGGTTCTTGCGTTCAACCTGGTAGGCGATGGCCTTAGGGATGCATTTGACCCGAAGATGAAGCGGTAAGGAGGGACTTTCGAATGGCTAAAAAGAATAAAGCAGAAGGTTACCTTACTGCGAAGGAAGCAAGAGCGATCACCCGGGCAAACCGGAAGATCACAAATGAATTAGAAAAAAAGAGAAAACGTAAAAACGTACCGGAGTCAGAATATCTGACGACAATGCATGATCTGAAGAATGCGGTGGAGTTTGATAACCTTCATACCTATTTCTTTACAGATGCTGGAACGGTCAAAGCTGTTGATGGTGTATCTTATGAAGTGCCGATCGGCAAGACGGTCGGAGTCGTAGGAGAATCCGGCTGCGGCAAATCAGTCACCAGTCTTTCCCTGATGCAGCTTCTTCAGCGGCCGCAGGGTCAGATCGTTGATGGAGAGATCCGCCTGAACCTTGGCGATAAAGCATATGAGATTTCCAAGGTCCCGCAGGAAAAGATGCAGGAGATCCGCGGCAACGTGGTCTCTATGATCTTCCAGGAGCCGATGACCAGCCTGAATCCGGTCTTTAAGATTGGTGCACAGCTGGATGAAGTCATTGCACTGCATGACGGTGAAGGCAAGAGCAAGGAAGACATCAAACGACGTTCTATTGAAGCATTGGAGATGGTCGGCATTGCAAACAGCGAGGGCGTTTATAAAATGTATCCGCACGAGCTTTCCGGCGGAATGCGTCAGAGAGTTATGATCGCTATGGCATTGGCCTGCAATCCGCGGATCATTATCGCAGATGAGCCGACAACGGCACTGGATGTAACGATCCAGGCGCAGATCCTGGACCTTTTGCGCAATCTGAAAGATAAGATCAATTCATCTATCATGCTGATCACCCATGACCTGGGCGTGATCGCAGAGATGGCAGATTATGTTGTAGTTATGTATGCCGGACGTATCGTGGAAAAAGGAACGGCGGAGGATATCTTCTATCATCCAAGCCATCCTTATACGATTGGTCTGATGGCATCCAAACCGGTGGTTGGTGTAGAAACGGAAGAACTTTATTCCATTCCTGGAAAAGTTCCAAACCCTGTCAACATGCCGAACTACTGTTATTTCCGCGACCGGTGCGAGATGTGCATGGAATGCTGCAACGGAGAGTATCCGAAAGAAGTACGCATCTCCGATACGCATGTTGTCAGCTGCTACCGCTACTATGACGAATATAAGGAAGAAGCTGCAAAGGTGAAAACTATTAATCTGCGCGGCGTCGCGGCATTACAGGCTGCAAACGCAGAGGCTTCACAGGAATTAGAAGAAGCAGAAGAAATACTGCAGGAAGCTGCAGATGAGATTCAGGCAGGAACGGAAGGAGGCGATAGAGCATGAGTTGGGCTGACAGAGGAAAGCCTCCGGTAACTCCTGAGGAAAAAGAGAGAAACCTTATGGACGATGTCGCTGCTGAAAAAGCGGGGCAGACGTCGGAGAAAGCTGTTCAAGAAGCAGCTTTACCAGCAGATAAACAGGAAGAAAAATCTCCGCTGGTTTATGATGAACAATACATTCTGATGGTACGCGACCTGAAAAAATACTTCCCGATCAAGGGTGGCTTAATGAACCGTGTGGTCGGACAGGTCAAGGCTGTCGACGGCGTTACGTTTAATCTGAAACGTGGTACGACCATGGGTCTTGTTGGTGAATCCGGCTGCGGCAAAACAACAACAGGCCGTACGATCCTCCGCTTATATGATACCAAGACGGCGGGTGATGTTCTGTTCAATGGCCGTGAAGTATATGACCTGAACAAAAAAGAACTGCGTGACATCCGTACAGAAATGCAGATCATCTTCCAGGACCCGTTCTCATCTTTGTCTCCAAGACTGCCGGTCAGTGAGATCATCGGTGAGGCAGCAAGAGAGCACGGACTGGTTTCCCGCGCAGAATTCAATGATTACGTGGATAAAGTCATGGATGACTGTGGACTGCAGCCGTTCCACAAAGACCGGTATCCGCATGAATTCTCCGGTGGACAGCGGCAGAGGATCTGTATCGCCAGAGCATTGGCACTGGATCCGGAATTCATCGTCTGCGATGAGCCGGTATCGGCGCTGGACGTTTCTATTCAGGCACAGATCATCAACCTGCTGAACGAGCTGCAGGAGAAGAGAAAACTGACTTACCTGTTCATCTCCCACGACCTTTCGGTCGTAGAACATATTTCAGATTCGGTCGGTGTCATGTACCTGGGCAACCTGGTGGAATACGGCGATAAGAAGGATATCTTCAAGAATCCGCTGCATCCATATACCAAGGCATTATTCTCCGCTATTCCGATGCCGGATCCGAAAGCGAAGATGGACCGTATTGTACTGGAGGGAACTATCCCATCCCCGGCAAACCCGCCGGCAGGATGCAAGTTCCATACCAGATGCAAATACTGCACAGAAAAATGCAAAAATGAAGTTCCGGTGCAGAAAGAAGTGGAACCTGGACACTTTGTCGTGTGCCACCTCTTCAACGAGTAATACGAAAGGCTGCACCCGCGTGTCGGATGCAGCCTTTATTTCAAAGAAACATGAGCAAAAAAGAACGATTTGAAGATGACGGCCGGACCATCGCGGATATGAGCGGTGTAGAACGTCCTCCATTGATCCTTCCGAATATCAAGCGTTTTAAAGAGCTGCGCGCAGAGAAAAAAGCGGCACAGGAGAATAACCCGGAAGTTTTCTCATCGTCTGAAGATGGACAATACCGCAAACGTTATGAGTCCTCAGAAGATAAGGAAACCAGAAAGGCATATCTGGGCGGCGCGATAAGCGCAACTCTTTTGATCGCGCTTATCTATCTGGGCGCTTTTGCGCTTCTTGTTGTGATCCTGCTCCTGATCTGGGGCGTACTTTGACCTGTTTCTTTATATCTCTTTTTTAAATGTTACAATAAAAGCCCCTTTGATCTGGGATGACGTTGCCATGTAATCATATGTGGCAAGCTCCCATCCTTCTGATGCACGCCGGTTAATGAGTGCGTCCAGTTCTGCAATATCGTCTTCATTTGCTTTATCAGAAAAGAACTTTACACCAACCTTTAAGATTTCTGATTTGTAAGTAAACATTTTTGCAATCTCCTTTTTTATTTAATTGGTTGCAATGGCCATTTTTGACATGTTACTTAAAACTACAGGATGACTGACCATGCTTCGATCAGCTTGTCCAGACTCCAGGCGGCATTGGCCGGACTGGTGGATGGAAGGCAGACCGCCTCGCGTTTAGTCGCTGGTTCGATATATTTGTGATACATGTTCCAGGATGTCTTGCCGTTGCAGTAGATCGTTTCGATCGGTGCGGCATTCAATATTGGAGAAAGGTCATTTGGTATCACATCTTTGATGCTGGAATCGGAAGAACCGACAATGGTGCACTGATGAATAGAGTCCCATGCGGCAATGCGGTTGCGGATCAAAAACGCGTGCCGTTCCTCCACTGTCATCGGCACCTCTTCTTTGTATAAAGCAGCAACGACTTTCCAAAACCGGTTTTGCGGATGCCCGTAGAAATACATCATCTCGCGGGATTTCACAGAAGGAAAGCTCCCCAGGATTAGGATCCGGGAGTGAGAATCATACGTTGGTTCGATTGGATGGATGATAGTAGTTGGCTGGCTTTTCATTCTTATGCCTTGAATTTTCTTTCTGTTTTCATATTTCATTTGTCGTTTTATAATTGTATTAACATATTAAAGCAAGTTGATCCGGAGATTGCAAGAGTCAAGACCGGCAAAAAGGAGAAACATGGAACCATACAAACATTATGTCCAATATTACGAAACCGATAAAATGGGCATCACGCATCACGCTAATTACATCCGATGGATGGAGGAAGCCCGCGTGAATTTTCTGGAGCAGATCGGCTGGCCGTTTGCAAAGCTGGAGGCGAGTGGGTTTGCCTCTCCGGTTCTAAAGCTGGACTGCAAATACATCCGCCCGACCACATTCTCGGATGTGGTATCGATCACCACTTATGTGGAAAAGTTTGACGGGATCCGCCTGACTTTTGGGTATGAGATGCAAAAAGAGGACGGAACTGTCGTCTGCGTGGCGACATCCTCCCACTGCTTTGTCAATCTGGAA
>JAFWCK010000104.1 GCA_017536965.1 Lachnospiraceae bacterium
GAATTGCAAGGAAATCGGACACACGAACATCTAGCGCAGCAGCTAGTGCCTTAAGTATTTCCATACTTGGCTTCCTGTCTCCTTTTTCATAGTTGGTAATAGCCATAGCAGTAACATTTGATCTTGATGCCAGCTCTTTCTTCGACATACGTTTTTTTAGTCTGTAATATTTCAAATTTTTACTGAACATAAGCCCACCTCCTTCTGTTTATATTTTAGCATATTTTGTAAAAAAGTAAACAGTCGCCAATAAAAACTGTGCCTGTGAAAAGAGTTTTTATAAATTTTTCTTTTACATATTGAACCCAATCACGCTTGCGCGTGAAGCCTTTCTTGTTTCTTAATACCGCCATTGCATTGGCGGTCCTTTTTGTTTACGATAAGCTCATCCTATAAAAGGAAAAGCCCCTCCGGATGACTGCTTAGTTTGGCGACGCGGCTCTCATACCGAAGGGACTCCCTACAGTATGAGTTTATCTTTTTTTCTCTATTTATTCAAGTCCTGCCGAGCTCCTCCCTGAAAAAGTCTGCAGCCATTAACAGATTTTTTAAGGAGGACTTTAATCATGTTTGAGAACAACATTGCATATCTCAATAAACACAGGGATATCCTTTCTTTCCGCGACCTCGCGAAAAGCACTGTCACCACCTACATATCCTATCTGACCACCTATATAGAATGGGTCGAGGAACAGCTCCCCGAACGTCTCCTTTCATCAGTCACATGGGAGGAGATCCGCTCCTATGTCAAATGGCTCAAGGACGTCAGAGGGCTGAACCCCAGGACCATCAACGTCCATATCGCACAGCTACGGGACTTCTTTTACTATGTCCTACACAAGGACTGGGACAAGCGGGAAGTCCCCTACCTTCACTTCGACCAGTTTCTTCCGAACGTCCCGACAAAGGAGCAGGTCAATGCTATCATCGATTCTATTTCCAATCCGAAGCATAAAGCTGAGATTGCACTCCTCTATTCTTCCGGCATCCGTGTCAGTGAGCTCTGCCGCCTGCACTGCGGCGATATCGTGCGTTCCAGGAACTGCATCTACATCGCCCGCAGCAAGAACCGTTCTGATCGCTATGCTGTGCTTTCCGACAAGGCATATGGACTCCTGGTATCTTATATCCGGTCTGCTTATCGCGGCGCCAGGCCGGAGGACTGGCTGTTTCCCGGGCAGAAGGAGAACTCCCATATCTGTGAGCAGTCTATCTATAACATCTTCGTCCGCCATCTTGACCAGGCCGGCTTCGCTGACTGCGGCTTCAATCTCCATAGCCTTCGTCACGCTTTCGGACTTCATCTCTATGAATCCGGCACCGACCTGATCGCCATCAAGGAGGCAATGGGGCATAGATCCCTGTCCTCCACTGAAGTATATCTCGCCCTTGGTATCGGGAACGGGAGGAGCGTGAAGAGCCCCTATGACTCCGACTGATTCTTCTTACCCGATCCGTGATGCCTTCCGCCGCTTTTTTCCGAATTATGCTGAACTGCATCCGTTCCTTCCCATGGAACAGCTGAAAGTGGCTTCCTCCATTATGCGATGCAAGACCGGAGAACTCGGCTACAATGTCAGTTACTGTGATGACTGCGGCTATCCTTTGGTCCACGCCGTCTCATGCAACAACCGTTCCTGTCCCTGCTGTCAGGCTCCACTCGAAAAGAAGTGGGAGCTTGAGCGGAATACCGAACTGATAAGCGGTATCGCCTACTTCCACGTTGTCTTTACCATACCGCACGACCTCAATACACTGGTCAAAGCGAACCTGAAGATACTGCTTGGCCATCAATTCAAATGTGTACAGGACACGCTGCTCGCGCTCTGTGCCGATCCGAAGTTCATGGGGGCAACGCCGGGGATCCTTTCCGTACTGCACACCTGGGGGCAGAAGCTCGTTTTTCACCCGCATATTCACGTTTGCCTCTCCGGCGGGGGAATCACGCCTGCCGGTCAGTTCGTGGAAACAAGGCATAAAGGCTTTTTCCTGCCCAGGACTGTACTGGCCACCATGTTCCGCGCAAAATACCTGTGCGGCCTGAAAGAGCTTTATGACAGCAGCCGTCTGGATCTCTCCCATACGAAAGACCTCGAAGTTCCTGCCAAATGGCAGGCATTCATCAACAGGCTGTTCGCGAAGGAATGGATCCCTTTCATCGGTGAGACTTTTAACGGCCGGGGGAATGCCATACGATATCTTGCCAGGTATTCTTTCCGCACCGCGATCGCCAACAGCCGTATCATGGCAGTAACTGATACACATGTAACTTTCCGTTATAAGGACTATGCCGACGGGAGCCGCGAGAAAACACTTACCGTCAGAGGTACTGATTTTATCGGGATGTTCCTGCAGCACGTCCTTCCCAGGGGCTTCAACCGGGTCAGATTCTCCGGATATCTTACGAACTGTAGGAAGACAAAGAACCTGAAGCTGATCCATCAATTAAGAGGTTCTGTTTACACAGGCAACCCCTATCGGAAGATGTGTATCGCTGAGCTCATCCTCTCGCTGTACGGCAGGGATATCTGCACCTGCCCGGAGTGTTCCGGAAAAATGATTCGTCTTCCGAGGGGGATGCCCAAAAGTGAACTGCCTCCGCGACTCATGAGATGCTTTAGCGCGGTGTGCTGAATATACCTATTTTGGGGCCGCCCGAACAGGACGGCCTGAGAGTCATGCCTGAATATTCTTGATATCCAGTTCTCTTCAAAAGCAATGATTCCCTTAGGTTTTGGTTTCAATGAGAATCAAAGGCATCAAAACTGCATAAGTCAGGATGCAAGCGTGACAGGGTTCAAAAGAAAAGTACGAAATCCGGGGCCTGAAGATCATATCAGGCTCCATTTCTTTGAGCCCGGACTTCGAACTTTTCTAACCTATTCTCACAATAGCCAAGTTAACAGCCTGATTCCGGTTAAGGTTTTTCAAATAGACATAAGGTGTATTATGACTGCCAGCAATATCTTCTTTTCCCCATCTTCCGACATAAACATACGCATCCTTGTTATTTTGATACAGTCTACGCCAGTACTGGATAAACAAAGAAATCATTTCAGCATAAGATTTATTATCTGTTTGCCAGTCAATCATCATTGCATAGAATCGGCAGGCCTCACTGTTGTTTAACCGTCGAATGTCATCAAAACCTTTCTCTGGGAGGAAATCAATAAAGCAGTTCTGTATCATAAACATAAGCTCGTCTGCATTGTCAATTTTTTTGCCGGATGTTTTATAGCGCTCCACAACCCTTTGCATTTTTGTTTCATTGGCAAACACATCTATCTCACGAATTCCGTTCATAATACAGGATTGCCCTATTTCTGTTGTTGTATATCGCTCTGAATAGTTGTTGATCACTCCATTCTCATAGTTTTCAATAAATTCTGCTGCAGCTTTCAGTTCACCTTCATTCTCAGGAGTAACTCTGGTATTTTCCAAAAGAATATTATCCACTTTATCTTCTATCCGGATATCAGCTTTTGCAACCTCTTGAATAAAGCTCGTGTAGTTTGCATTTGCCGAGAAGTACTTTCCAAATACAATATGTATCTGTGGTTCCAACATCTCCAATCCACCAGTCGAGGGATTGAATATTTCACTAAACCGGCATACTCTTCCAATAAGGTTCTTAAATGCTTCCGGCCTTAATTTCCCTTTGCCTTTCTTATTATCAAGAATAAACATTCTCTCTGCCGGCAGGTTAACGCCCGAAAGCAATGTCGAAGTTGTTACCACGAACTTAATCTCAGGTATCCGCTTATAGAGATCCTCGATATATATTCTTATAGCATCCGGAACGCTACCGTGATGATA
>JAFWCK010000105.1 GCA_017536965.1 Lachnospiraceae bacterium
CATACTTGACCTTGCTAAGTTTCCAGTCTTCCGGAATCTCCCCGATCCATTCGATTCCGCTGTCCTTCATCGGGCGATCTTTGCGGATGCCCTTGGTGACAGCTTCAGTGATGACGGATTGCTTCAACTTCTTGTATTCCTCAATGGATGCGCGAGTCTGTTCGATCACCTCATCGATCCGGGCACATTCGGTGTCGAGGAAATCAGCGATACGTTTTTGCTCTGAATAGGGAGGCGTAGGGACAGATATTTTTTTCATGTCCTGCCATCCTGTTGTCCAAAGATCATCTACGATGCCATGTCCCCACTTATAGAATTCATCGGAGAACATTGTGGAATGAAACAGCCAATCATAGTAAACTGGGTGCATTTCACCTCGTGGAGTAAGGATCGTATTTATCAAAGAAACCGAGCCATCATAAGGCGAGATTCCGCAGGAGCCCCTTCTATCAGATCGGCTATTGATGGCAAAATCTCCCTTTCTGACCAATTTTCGATCATCATGAGCATCTGTTTTAGCCGCCGTGCTAAGCTGAGGGAGAATGCCTTTCATTGTTACAGATAAAGGCTGATAATCTACATCACTCACTTTTTCTCGTCGTTCAGTATAGAGCTGACCGATTTGCCCTACACTCCAACTCTGAGGGATCTCTCCGATCCAATCAATTCCTGAATGCTTCATTTCTCTTGCCATCTTCATTCCCTCCCAAACAGTGCCTGAAGGTAGGCAGAGATTCTGGTCTCCATATCTGTGATCCTGGCAAGGATAACTTCACTCTCTTCTGGAGCCTGGTACTCATAGAAGTACCGTGTCATCGGAATCTCATAGCCGATCTTTGTTTTACTACGATCGATCCATGCATCCGGAGCATACGGCAGAACCTCGCGCTCAAAGTAAGAGTCGATATTTTCTGTCAGCGGTACGTTTTCCGTGTCACGAAGAGCAGAATCCGCCACCGGTTTGCCCTTCTTTTTCACGATCGCACCGTATTCATCACGCTGAGGCCGTTCCACCACGATCTTGTTGTAGCCAAATTCGTCCGTGGCGAATATCTTACTCTCGCAGTACACACCTTCCTTGTCACCGAATACGCCTTCGGAGAATGCCGTGAAGGCTTCCACGATCAGAGCGCGGTCCGTATCGCCGATGTCATTACGCTTGGTTCCGATGGACTTCCTGCGCGGGGTAAAGCAGTGACGTGCGTCAATGAGCTGAACCTTCCCGGCTCGTTCCACCGGCTTATCCTTATCCAGTACCCAGATATAGGTGCTGATGCCAGTATTCATGAACATATCGGTAGAAAGCTGGATGATGGCGGATAGCCAGTCGTTTTCCAGAATATACTGGCGGATATTGCTGGGACCGCTTCCTGCATCACCGGAGAACAGCGGAGAGCCGTTCTGAATGATGGCCATTTTTCCTCTGTTATCCAGCTTCTTGAGACCGTTCAACACAAAGAGCTGCTGACCGTCACTGATTTTTGGAAGACCTGGTGCGAAGCGTCCTTCTTCGCCCTTAGCAGCCTCTTTCTCGACAGCCTTTTGCTCACGTTTCCAGTCAATGCCGAAAGGCGGATTGGAAATGATATAGCGGAAGTTGTAATCTGTGAATTTGTCCTCGCTCAGTGTATCGCCGAATCGCATATTGTCCGGGTTACCGCCACGAATCATCATATCTGCCTTTGCGATTGCAAAGGTGGATGGGTTGAACTCCTGGCCGAAACAGGTGACTTCCATCCCCGGGTTGATATCGTGGATCCGTTCTTCCATGCAGGAAAGCATCTGGCTTGTGCCCATTGTCATGTCGTAAACGGTGATGTTTTCCTGCTTGCTCAGATCCTCGCCGGAGAGAAGGATATCAGTCATCAGATAGATGATATCGCGGCTGGTGAAGTGTGCTCCGGCTTCCTCACCGAAGGACTCAGAGAACCGGCGAACCAGATCCTCGAAGATATAACCGCAGTCCACGGCACTGATCTTGTCCGGCCCGAGATAGCCTTTCTGAGACGCAAACTCTTTGATAACCAGGTAAAGGGTATTGCTCTCCACCATGCGCTTGATGATGTTGTCAAAGTCGAACTTTGCCAGCACGTCCTGCACGTTAGCAGAGAAGCCGTTCAAATAATCGCGGAAGTTGCTTTCCACGTTATCCGGATCGGCCAACAGCCGCTCAAAAGTAAACTTGCTGGTATTGTAGAACTGGTAGCCGGAGGCAGTACGAAGAAAGCCGTCGATAACAGCCAGCTTCTTAACCTTTTCATAAGTGTCCAGCACGTTCTGATGTGTGGGAAGCAGACAGTCATGAAAGCGTTTCACGACTGTCATGGGAAGGATGACCAAGCCATATTCATGAGGCTTGAAAGGACCGCGCAGCAGATCCGCTACGTTCCAGATCATGGTGGCCTTCTCTTGAATATTTGTACCGACAACAGTGAATTTATCGTTTGCCATTATCGCACCTCTTTTTCGAGTTCTTTCAGCCTGCGCTGTTTTTCGTCATATTCATCCAGATACGCGGTGATCGCTCTCTCCACGGCTACAGTCTTAGGCTGTCCGGCTTCTTCGCAGTAGTCAGCCAGGCGATCATAGACCGGAGTATCGATGCAGACGTTTAAATACGTACCGTTTTTCTTTGGCCTTGCCATATATGAGCCCTCCTATTGGAACAAACAATACAACGTTTTGTTTATTATACCACGTTGTACTACGATTTACAACGAAAACCAACCTTCAAAATAAAGATATGTATCGACCAGAGCACCCTCACAGATGCCCTGGCTGTTCATCATCCTGCCACCTTTCCTCCAAAGCCATTATCCCTGGCCTGTTCTCTGGCAGCCTGTTTCCGGACCTCGCTGTACGGCTCCGTCAGCCGGAGTGACAGCCTGGCCTTGTCCACCACATAAGTGGCGCTGCCTTCCTTGGTCGTTTCCTTCAGGCTGCAGAGATCCGGATGCCGCTTGGCGTACGCTGCCAGCTTCTTTTTCAGCGCAGAATTGAAGGTGTAGACCTCATAAAAGTCATCGGCTTCGTTCGTCAGGATGATGGTTTCCTTCTCATACCTTGTAAGGCCAGACATAGTTCGCTTCCTCCATTCTTTCGAACGCAGACTTCAGGTTTTCGTAGCCGGTTCCGTAGTAGTCCTGGACATCACACAGGAAGTGCTCGAATTCCTTGCTGTAGGTCTCGTCGGACGAGTTGATGGCCAGGTCATGGATCAACTCCGCGACCTGGTCCTGCTCCAACTTGGTCCGGAGGATCTGCATCATCCCCGACAGGATCTCCAGGGTCCGGTAGTAATCCGAGCTGGCGTAGTTGAACATGAAAAACATCTGATACTGTGTCATCATAGTGACTCCCTTCCGGCAGCTTTCTGCTGCCTTTACACATGAAATTAGGGACCGGCAATCGGCCCCTATGTAACGAAAACCGCCTTGCAGGATATACAAGACGGCTTTCGGCAAATGCTATTCAGTTTTACAGGTCAAGACCTGATAAATTCAGTCAGATTGCAGCGTATGGCAGTAATCCCTATGATAATCCGCTCTGCAATCACCGGCAGAATGAAAAGGACGAATCCGACGGCCAGCATCTTCAATGCCTCCGGTCCGGATGCCAGTCCCATCAGGAACGCGGCTCCGGCAACAAGAGCGAAGAAAAACGCCAGGACGTTCAGGATGCCTCCAGCCAGGCCGGTCAGGAAGATTCCGAACCACTGGAACAGGATCACAGCTGCCATCAGCGGCAGTGTAAGTGATTTAAGAATCAGTTTTATTGCTTTCCTTATCATGACTTCCTCCAACGGTGGGAGGATCGCCAGGCGCGAGTGCGATCACATCGGTGATTTGGCAGTCCAGTGCCTCGCAGATCCTCGCCAGCGTATTCATACTGATATTTTGTTCTTTGCCCATATTGGCAATCATGTTCGTGGTGAGCCCGGCCTTCTGGCGAAGCTTTTCCTTGGACATGCCCTTATCGATCAGTGTGTGCCAAAGCGGCTTATAGCTGATATACATGCTTTATCCTCACTTTCAGCCGCCAGGCGTAGCTTCATGCTGGCGGCGCATTCTTCTGATACTTGCTCATGGTAATCATAACATCAACCTCTCGATTTCACAATGGATTCTTGCGTTCTCGAATGGACCTGTCTGGACTGGACTTTCCTTTCTGTATGTAGTTGGCGTTTTGACCTTCAATTCTTCCAACTAATCGGGCATTAAGTGCTTCATTCCCTGAGACTTGGCACCGGGGTTATCGTTGCCGTAACCCTCCATGAGGTTGATTGCCCCCCAGATTCCAAGACCTGCGCCGAGTGCGATTACGAGTGTCTGCAGTACTCCGACTGCGCTCTGAAAAAATGCCATAAGTTTAATTCCTCCTTTATTCGTTTCTTGATGGCAACAAAAAAGACGTTCGCTCCTGACTCCTGCTGAAGTCCTGATCAAACGCCTAATTGCTTAATTCTGCATCCGACAGATCGATATCTACCACTTTTATCGGATCGTCCTTTTTCAGGACAAGTTTGCGGCTCATGTATTTCTCGATATCGAAAGCCAGCTTCGGATCATAGTCCGATAAGTATTTGTATCGTTTGTGTTTTGTGATGTCATACTTGTTGGAGAAGAACGGTCTTACACCTCTCAGCTGCATGATGCATTTACCGCCGTCCATTACAGCCAGTTCATCCTTCGTCATGAGTTCCTTGCCGGTCTTCTGATAATTGAGACCGTAACTTCTGTTTGTGCCTCTTGTATCGGATGTGTTGTACAGATCGATGGTTTCTTTTCCGAGCATCTCAGACATTTCCTTGAGGGTGGTAGTTTCCTTGCCGCCCAGGAACAATGTGGTATCACAGTTGCCGATGATCGTATCTGCATTGTCTTTGTAGATAGCCTTCAGCTGTGACTGTGACTGAAGAATAATGGAAGCCGATATCTCACGGCTTCGGATCGTTGCGATCAGCTTGTCAAACTTCGGTATCTGGCCGATATTGGCAAACTCATCGAGCAGACATCTCACATGGACAGGAAGTCTTCCTCCGTATACATCGTCAGCTCTGTCACACAGCAGGTTGAACAGCTGCGTGTACATGATACTGGCAACGAAGTTGAAAGTGTCATCCGTGTCCGGAATGATGATGAATAGTGCTGTCTTCCTGTCGCCAAGAAGATCCAGTTCCAGTTCATCATAGCTCATCAGATCTCTGAGCTCCCTGATATCGAACGGAGCAAGCCTTGCACCGCAGGAGATCAGAATGGACTTCGCTGTCTTGCCTGCAGCCAGTTTGTATTTAGCATACTGCCTTACTGCAAAGTGATCAGGTTCCCTCTGAGCCAGTTCATCGAACATCAGATCTACTGCATTCTTGAAGTTTTCATCATCCTCTCTTGCTTCGGATGCGTTGATCATTTCCAGCAGGGTAGAGAAGTTCATTTCGTCCTCCGGAGCCTCATACCAGATATATCCGATCAGTGCCTGATAATACAGTTTCTCGGCTTTTACCCAGAAGTCTTCACCGGACTTGTCGCCTTCACCTTTGGTATTGGCGATGATCGTATTGACCAGCTTCAGGATATCCTTTTCGGAATGGATATACATGAACGGGTTGTAGTGCATGCTCTTCTTAAAGTTGATGAGGTTCAACACTTTGATCTGATATTTCGCCTTTGCCAGAAGGTTTCCGCATTCGACTAACAGTGTACCTTTTGGATCGGTAATGCAATAGGAACTATGCAACTGCATGATATTCGGCTTGACGAAAAACCTTGTTTTTCCTGAGCCTGACCCGCCGACTACCAGAATGTTTTTGTTCCTGGCATACTTGGGATTCTTCGGCCTGCTGCTCATCGTCAGCCTTTCCGTTTCCGTCAGGATAATGTTGTTGTCATCCTTTTCATCAACGTAGGGCTTAATATCCGCAGGCGTTCCCCAGCGGGCAGAACCGTATTCGACTCCCTGTCTGAACTTCTTTGCATTCTTCCCTCTGTAATAGACAACAGCTTTCATAATCAGTGCACCTGCAATCCCGATCAGAATATCTGTCGGATGGAAACTGGGAAGAGGATTCTGAAATGCCAGTTTGAAATTGGTAAATGTGTTCACCAGTCTCATCCCGGCCAGATCCCCGTTCACATGACGGTAGAGCCATGCGACCTTATCCACCATATAGAACACGATCACATACGGGATGTTGAGAATGATCAGTTTCTTGACATCGACCTTCATCGTTCCTGGCCTCTGTCTTTCTGCTTGACCTTCTCCCTCTGCATATGCTTTGCCTTTTCGATGTTCTGAGACAGCAGTTTTCTGATCGACGGCCTCTTAGCATGAGCATTCACTTTGGATGAATACTCATTGAATGCCGCATCCATCACTTCCGCATCTCTGGCTTTGAAGAAGACCAGATATCTCGGGGGATCGATCGACTTATCCTTCTTCAGAGCGAAATCAATGTTGTATTTCTTTGCTACTCTTTCAA
>JAFWCK010000012.1 GCA_017536965.1 Lachnospiraceae bacterium
CTAGTGTAATATATCATTCATTTTTTAACGTAACGAACACTAATTTTTGCACTTGTGACGAGATTGCATAATCTCTTACAAGTGCAGGCAAATCCTTCAGGGACTATGTCAATGACTGTCCTTAAAAACGGGCACAAGTACCTTAGTAGCTTCAGAACGAGCGGATATTACTATTCACTCCTGTAGTTCTTCCAGCTTCTGGATCTTTTTCAAGCGGCGTTCATTACGCTCGTTACGGTACTTATCAATGTCCGGATACAGATGCCTGAGTTTCAGCCTTGCATCTTTTGTTGTGAACTGCCAGTTGACCGGCGAGGGATTTTCATTGTAGCGGGTATTCCAGCATTCCATCTCTGACCGGAGACTCTCGATACTCGGAATCCTTCGATCCAGACATTCACGAGTCATGATATTTATTCCGATTTCAGCGATATCCAGCCAGCTTCCATGCACCGGTGTGTAATGGATATCGAGTTTACGGCGGATTCTGGCAGCCTCTTCAGGAGGAAATGCCTTATACAAAGATGCAATGCTGTGCGTGTTAAGGTTATCCATCACCAGAGTGATCTTCTCAGCTTCCGGCTCAATAACGTCGACCAGGAATCTGAGTTTTTCTGCAAAATCTACTGCTGTCCGGGTCTCTTCAACGCTGTGACGGATCTCCCCGGTATGAGGCTTGATAAAGCAGAAGATGCTGACAGTCCCGTTGCGTTTATATTCGGAATCTATCTTTTTGATGTCGCCAGGGCGCATCGGCAGGGGCTCCCTTGTTTCGCCAAGGATCTGATATGGCTTCTCGTCAATACACCACAGCGGGTATTTGGGGTCATAAGGCTGTTCGTAGATATCCAGGATGTCTTCCATCCTGGCAACGAACTCGGGATCCTCTTCAGGAGGGATGCACCAGTATTCATCAAGATGAGGATGCAGAGCGTTGTTCCTCAGCACTCGTCCAATGGTCGATATGCTGATCGGTTCTTCAAGGATGACTTCCTGATCCAGGAGTTTCAGAGTCCACCGGCAATACCCTTCCGGAGGAGCAGAGCATGCTTTTGCTATGATCCTGGCTTCATCCGCACCCGTGACCTTAAGCCTCGAGGTGTCGGAGTTAGGGTTGCGCAAAGGAGTTACAGCTTTCGTAATTCCACCCGTGCAGAACTTTTTTAATGTGTCTACAACAGTAGGAATGGAGGCACCTGCTTTGGCAGCGATCTTCTTGTAGGTGAGCGCATGACCATACCGCTTTTCATCAGCCGCAAGGATGATCGCATATCGGACTCTTCTGTTGTCCGAGTTGGCTTTCCGTTTTGCATGCTGGATCTTTTTTCTCTCCACAGGGGAAAGAGATACTCTGTAACTGCGAGACCTTGCCATGAAAACCTCCGACAAATTCAGGGATGCGAAATTGATGAACAGAAATCTTGCAATTACCGTTATTTTGATAAACGCTTCATCACTTCATCGTATTCGGATCTTACTGATTTTAACTCGGAAGTTAAACTTGAAATCATGGATTCCATAGCTTCCAGCCGCAAGGAAAGTTTAGACATTCCCTGAATAATTTCATTGTCAGTAACATGTTCCGGCGTTTTGCCTTGTCTGGAACTGTCAGGCCATTTTTTTACTGGTCTTCCTCTTTTGGCTGTAGGGATGATTTCTTTTGTCACCGGGTCATATTTACCTATACAGCGCCGCTTTTGTACTTTGCGCTGTTTAGCTTCATCATATACATACTCGGTTTCGTAGGCATAGTAAGTATCATTCTGTTTGTTATAGGATTTTGTTATTGACATACTGCGTCTCCTTTAAACTAATATATACTAATATTATAACATATAATACCTATTAGTTCAAGGATAATTTGGTTTATTTTAGTTTAAATTATGAATGCTACGTTACACTAGCGCGGATACGGAAGTGGGGAACTCCCAGCTTTTTTGAAAGCTGTTTTCCCACCTCTTCATAGAGCTCTCCAAGATGGCGGCTGGGCCTGCCCATAGTCTTCCTGATGGTTTCCTGTGCCTTTATACTCTCGTCCAGGATACGGGAGCGGGTATCACTTGCCGGCATCATCAGTGCACTTGCACCACGGTTCGCCTGTTTTTCCATGAAATAGATCGGATCCTTCAAAGTCTTTTTCTGTGTGCTCTGATCCTTTTTTTGATCTCCTTCTGCAGAAGAGCCTGTACTCTTTCCGTCATAGGAAACTGTCTTGTCCACTGCTGTTCCGCTGTGTTCCCGAATCCCAGTGTCATCCGGACCAGCCGGCTTCCCGGCAGATCCTTCCTCCGGATCGATCTCGATCGAAGGAACTTTCGTTACATCATTGGTGTTCAGTTTCTGGAGACAATAAAAAAGATAATGCTCCTCATAATGGATGCATTCGTGGAAGATATCGAATGACGAATATTCCTGCCTGATCGCATTCGTATTGATGACAATGGTATTGGCAGGGATCCTGATGGCCTGCGGCACAGTTTCCGGGCGGGAACCTTCTTCCAATAACTCTATCGTATCCGCCTTAAAAAACAGGATGCTGTTGATCTTCTTGTGCCTGTGTACCGGCAGATACCTGATCGACAGTCCCATCCTTTTTGCAAGCGTTAAGGCATCCCTCATTTCCGAATCAGACAGTGCTTCGGGCAGGAACCTCGCCCAGATATGTTCCGCCACTTCGTCCACCTTGGCATTCTTATAATAAGGCACAAGGAAGGGACTCAATCGGACAAATTCGCTGCGGTCCGGGACATTCGGTACCAGTTCCTCGACCATATAAATAAAATCATCATCCCCTTCTTTTTTGTAGAAGGACCAGCTGCCGCCCTCTTCCTTTCCCGCCTCCTCTTCCTCCTCAAAACTGCACCATATAGCGACAGTCCCCTGCCATGTCACTGTACCCCTTCCGGTCTTCAGATGAAGCGTTACCAGTACATCCGTATAAAAGCTGATACGGTCGATCTTCCAGTAGGAAAACTCTGTGAGTTCACAGGATTTCCTGTTCAGCCATGTATCCCTGATATCAAGCTTTGCAGTTTTTGACAGGCTCCCGTCCTTCAGGCACTGGTTCAGATAGGAATATATGATCAGCCTGTGGTTACTGCACAGGTATTTTGTCATGGAAACGACATCGGGAACGAGGAGCCTTCCGCAAGTGCTCTTTATCGAGCCTTCACTTTTCTCCCATGATCCTGTGGGAACTGAACCAGGTTTTGTAACATCCGGAATGATGTCGATCGAACAGTCCTCTGCTTCCGGCTGTACAGCTGCCTTCTCAGACAGTTCTGCCTGCAGATCACTTTCTGCCTGGCCTGCAGGACTCTTTTCGTCAGTATTAACGGTATTATGGTAAATATCTCCTTTTGGTATAGCACATATAATTCTTTCTTTCTCTTTTTTCATCTTTCTGCAGCCTTCTTCAAAGTCAATAACTGTGTGAATGTAGATGTGCAAAAAAATGGTCCGTCCGCAGTTTCTCGTTATTGTCAGGCAGGGAGGATCACCTTTCCCCGTCCGGCCTGTCAGCAATCTCCTGTGCCGACCGGCTGCGGACTTCCCGCGGTATTTCAGTCAGTCAGTTTTGTCCCCTCCCTTCCTCCAGCCGCTGAGAATCAGGCATAAGACAAACATATGTTCTTTACAAACACCAAAATATCATGTATTATTATGTTTGTAAATAGTTATTTTGATATGTATATGTATTTTTATGTTATAAAGCGGTATGGATCTTATTCCGATATACGCAGAAATTACACCACTATCAATACACTCAGCAGATCTGCTGCCCGCACATACGGGGACATCCGCTGAAGACAGAAAGGAAACACCATGCCCCGCAGAAAGATAGTCAGGTCAGTTCCACAGACAAGCTCCGTCATTGACATGAAGACAGGGATGCCCGTGAGCCCTCCGTCCATACCGGTCATCTGCGAAAGGATCCGGTATTTCAGGGAACTTGCCGGGATCGAACAGAAGGAGCTCGGGAAAAAGATCGGCATCAGCCCCAATACCATCAGCAACTGGGAAACTGGACGTTCAAGGCCCGACATCAACCTGATCCCTGCGATCTGCAGAGCACTGCAGGTCAGCCTGTCTGAGCTTTTCGGCATAGAAGATCCGGAGGAAGGAAAGAGCAGGCTTGCTCCGCGGGAACAGGGCCTGCTCGACAGATACAACCGGCTTCGTCCGGGCAATAAAGCCGTCGTCGACTCCATGATCGATACCATGCTGGGTGTGCAGGAAGCGGAGGACAAGCCCGAGATTGGCAGGCTCCTCTTTTACCGCAAAGCCCTTTCCGCAGGAAAAGGCGACCCCACAGAGATCGAGGGGCGTGGCATGCCCATCTTCCTGTATATGGACCGGTTCAGGAATACCGCCGGTTCAGGCATCAGCCGCAGGGCGGACTGCGTCTTCGTTGTCAACGGCGACAGCATGGAACCCAGGTTCCACAGCGGCGACATGGTGCTTGTCGAACGTATACCGGATGCTCCGCACCTGGACGCCGGAGAGATCGGTGCCTTCATCATGGGAAACGAGACCTATATCAAGGAATACTCGGAAGACGGTCTGGTCTCCTTAAATCCCCGCTATCCCCTGATGCGCTTTGAAGATGAAGCGGATGTATATCTGATCGGGCGGGTCCTGGGAAAACTGGATCCCGAATGCATCGCAACAGCAAAAGATATCGATATGTACAAGATGATCCATGAGCCAGATGCTTCCCTGCAGGCCGGCGGAAGGGATGACGGCGAAGTAGTGTGCAGGGAGTTTATTGACAGGTATCTTTGGTTATAAAATATTTCAGGTAAAGAGCAGTATGGAGGACACGCACAAATGTGCAGCAGCTATTTTCTTGAAGATTCTCCATCCCTGGAGAACATCGCATATACGGCCGGCCACACACGCCTGGCACATCATATGATGAACTTCTTCGGCAGGCCATTCGTCTCCCAGGGACGGGTAAAACCTGCGGACATTGTCCCGGTACTGGCTCCGGACCGCAAAGGGGAGGTCTCCATCTTTCCAATGGTATGGGGCTATACCAGTAATAAATCGATCATTACGACTGCAAGGGTGAAGAACGCCAGTGAAAGCAGTCTGTTCAGGGATTCCTGGGAGCGCAG
>JAFWCK010000106.1 GCA_017536965.1 Lachnospiraceae bacterium
CCACCCTCGCGGATTGCGAACTGGAGACCCTCGTTGATAGCTACTGGGTAGATGAGATCTACAGTGATGTGAACGTTGTCACCAGGCATTACCATCTCTACGCCCTCTGGGAGTGAAATCTCACCAGTGATGTCAAGAGTACGGATGAAGAACTGTGGACGGTAGTGGTTGTGGAATGGAGTATGACGACCACCCTCGTCTTTCTTCAGCACGTAGATCTCTGCCTGGAACTTTCTGTAAGGCTTGATCTGACCTGGCTTTGCAAGTACCTGACCTCTCTTGATTTCCTTCTTGTCGATACCACGGAGAAGGAGACCTACGTTGTCACCAGCCTCACCCTGATCAAGGAGCTTACGGAACATCTCGACACCTGTTACGACAGTCTTCTTAGGCTCCTCACCAAGACCTACGATCTCAACCTCGTCTGAAACGTGGATAACACCTGTCTCGATACGACCTGTTGCTACAGTACCACGACCTGTGATAGAGAAGATGTCCTCGATTGGCATAAGGAACGGCTTGTCGATGTCACGTGGAGGAAGTGGAACGTACTCGTCAACAGCTGCCATGAGCTCCATAACCTTAGCTTCCCAAGTAGGGTCACCGTTACGTGCACCAAGAGCAGAACCGCGGATTACAGGAGCGTTGTCACCGTCGAAGTTGTAGAATGAAAGAAGGTCACGGAGCTCCATCTCAACGAGATCAAGCATTTCCTCATCGTCAACGAGGTCAACCTTGTTCATGAATACAACGATCTTTGGAACGTTCACCTGACGAGCGAGAAGGATGTGCTCACGAGTCTGGGGCATCGGGCCGTCTGCTGCAGAAACAACGAGGATTGCTCCGTCCATCTGAGCAGCACCGGTGATCATGTTCTTGATGTAGTCAGCATGTCCCGGGCAGTCAACGTGTGCATAGTGGCGGTTCGGTGTTTCATACTCAACGTGTGCAGTGGAGATTGTGATACCACGTGCCTTCTCTTCCGGAGCTTTGTCGATGTTATCGAATGCAACGAATTCACCAAGACCATATCTCTCATGAAGAGTTTTTGTAATAGCTGCTGTTAATGTTGTTTTACCATGGTCTACGTGTCCAATGGTACCAATGTTGCAGTGCGCTTTTGTTCTTTCGAATTTAGCTTTTGCCATTTTGTAAATCCTCCTTGATTTGCTTACCCATTACGGGCCTTGTGTTTCCCTTTAACCCATAACGGGCCAAGTTTCTTTGTAAAAAGGCTAAATTGAATTATATGTTATTTTTCCTATACTTTCAAGCGATATTTGTTATCTTAGTTAGCCTTTGTTGTAACAATTTTATCCTGAATATTTTTCGGAACTCTTTCGTATCTCTCGAAAAACATCGAATAGTTACCACGACCCTGTGTTTTGGAACGAAGGTCTGTTGCGTATCCGAACATTTCTGCCAGCGGGACCAGACCTCTGATCATCTTGCCGCCGCCGATGTCTTCCATGCCCTCGATACGTCCGCGCCGTCCATTGATATCGCCAATGACGTCGCCCATGTAATCTTCCGGAGTCGTAACTTCCACTCTCATAATAGGCTCCAGAAGGACCGGATCTGCTTTTGCCATAGCATCTTTGAATGCCAGGGATCCGGCAATGTGGAATGCCATTTCTGAAGAGTCGACTTCATGGTAGGATCCGTCAAATACCGTAGCTTTGACACCGAGAACCGGGAAGCCTGCGATGACGCCGGCCTTTGCAGCCTCTTCGATACCTTCACCAACAGCCGGGATGTACTCTTTCGGAATAGCTCCACCGACAACCTCTGATACGAATTCGAACGTTTTCTCTGCGTTCGCATCCATCGGCTCGAAACGGACTTTACAATGACCGTACTGTCCGCGGCCGCCGGACTGCTTCGCATATTTGCTGTCGACTTCAACCGTCTTGGTAAACGATTCTTTGTATGCGACCTGAGGAGCACCAACATTTGCTTCGACTTTGAACTCTCTCAAAAGTCTGTCGACGATGATCTCCAGATGGAGCTCGCCCATACCAGCGATGATGGTCTGTCCGGTCTCTTCGTTCGTGTATGCACGGAAGGTCGGATCTTCTTCTGCCAGTTTTGCAAGTGCTTCGCTCATCTTGCCCTGACCAACTTTGGTCTTTGGCTCGATCGCAACTTCGATAACAGGCTCCGGGAATTCCATGGATTCCAGGATGACCGGATGTTTTTCATCACAGATCGTATCACCTGTTGTTGTGCCTTTGAATCCAACAACTGCTGCGATATCACCAGCATAAACTTTGTCCAGTTCTGCTCTGTGGTTTGCATGCATCTGCAGGATACGGCCTGCTCTTTCCTTCTTGCCCTTTGTGGCATTCAGGATATAAGAACCTGCATTCATTGTTCCGGAATAAACACGGATATATGCAAGCTTGCCAACGAACGGGTCTGTCATGATCTTGAATGCAAGTGCTGCAAACGGTTCTTCATCAGAAGAATGAACAACGACCGGATTTCCATTGTTATCCACACCTTCGATATCCGGGATATCGGTCGGTGCCGGCATGTATTCAATGACTGCATCCAGAAGTTTCTGAACGCCTTTGTTTCTGTATGCTGTTCCGCAGCAGACAGGAACGATCGTTGATTCACAAGTTCCTTTACGCAGAGCTGCTTTGAGTTCTTCTGTCGTAGGAATCTCATCCATTAAGAATTTTTCGGTCAGCTCTTCATCCAGTTCACAGATCTTTTCGATCATGTCTGAGTGATACAGTTCTGCATCGTCCTGCATGTCCTCAGGGATATCCGTAATGGTGATGTCCTCACCTTTTTCATCGTTATAGATGTAGGCTTTCATTTCGAACAAGTCGATAATGCCTTTAAACTGATCTTCTTTACCGATCGGCAGCTGAATTGGAACAGCATTCTTGCCCAGACGGTTTTTGATCATCTCTACGGCATTATAGAAATCTGCACCCATGATATCCATCTTATTGATGAATGCCATACGCGGTACATTATACTTGTCTGCCTGCCTCCATACATTTTCGGATTGCGGCTCAACACCGCCTTTTGCACAGAAAACACCTACAGCTCCGTCAAGTACTCTAAGAGAACGCTCAACTTCAACTGTAAAATCAACATGTCCCGGGGTATCAATGATATTGATCCGGTGCTCTAAAGCTCCCGGTGCCGGTTTGTTCTCTTTTTGGAGAGTCCAGTGACATGTTGTGGCTGCGGAAGTTATTGTAATACCTCTCTCCTGTTCCTGCTCCATCCAGTCCATGGTGGCAGTGCCTTCGTGAGTATCCCCAATCTTATAATTCACTCCGGTGTAATAAAGGATACGTTCCGTAAGCGTGGTTTTACCAGCGTCAATATGCGCCATAATACCAATATTACGCGTACGCTCCAGTGGGTAATCTCTTCCAGCCAAAGTATTTCCTCCTTATTAGAATCTGTAATGTGCAAATGCTTTGTTTGCCTCTGCCATTCTGTGCATATCTTCTTTTCTCTTTACAGATGCGCCTGTTTCGTTTGCAGCATCCATGATCTCATTTGCAAGTCTTTCTTCCATTGTCTTCTCAGATCTTGCGCGTGAGAAATTGGTCAGCCAACGAAGACCTAATGCCTGGCGTCTTTCCGGGCGGACTTCAATAGGAACCTGGTAGGTTGCACCACCGATTCTTCTGGCTTTGACCTCTAATGTAGGCATAACGTTGTTCAGTGCTGTTTCGAATACTTCAAGAGCAGGCTTTCCTTCCTTCTCTTCGATTCTTGCAAACGCACCGTAAACGATTTTCTGCGCTACGCCCTTCTTACCATCTAACATAATGTTATTGATAAGCTTTGTTACTACTACGCTCCCGTACAGCGGATCCGCCAATACGTCTCTTTTTGGGGTATGTCCTTTACGTGGCACGTTTCTTCCCTCCTTAACTACAAAATTAAATCATCGGTACTCACTTTTTGTGTCGGTGCCATCGGACAAGGATTTAAGAATTGATTATAGAATAATATGTCTAAAGAATTTCTTCGATCGATTGTCTTTCGGCAACCATCTTCAATTGTAAGTAAAATCAGAAATTACACTTTACTTTTTAGGTCTCTTTGCGCCGTATTTGGAACGAGCCTGTCTACGGTCTGCAACGCCTGCAGTATCCAGTGTGCCTCTGATGACATGGTATCTGGTACCTGGTAAGTCCTTAACACGACCGCCACGGATCAATACGACGCTGTGCTCCTGAAGGTTATGTCCTTCGCCAGGAATATACGTGGTAACCTCGATGCCATTGGAAAGACGAACTCTGGCGATCTTTCTAAGAGCTGAATTCGGCTTCTTAGGTGTTGCGGTCTTAACTGCTGTGCAGACACCACGCTTCTGCGGTGATGGTGCATCCGTTGCTTTTTTGCGAAGAGAGTTGAAGCTCTTCTGCAGAGCCGGAGCAGTAGACTTTTTCACAGATGTCTGTCTTCCTTTTCTGACTAACTGATTAAATGTCGGCATATTATTCTCCTTTCGTCATATTTTTTGAGTTTTCGGGAACAGATCCCGATCCTCTGATTGCGCACAAAGAAACTCGCGTTTTGCGCGCGCCCGATTATTATAGGTAAACCAGCTTTTTTTGTCAATATTATTTATCAGCTAAAATCCTTATGGGACGATGGATCCGGTCAGGAAAAACACCCGCTCTGCTCCAGCTGTTTTCAGTGCCCCTGCACAGGCACTCAGGGTAGAGCCGGAAGTGAAAATATCATCCACCAGCACCACGCGTTTTAACGCATCCGGAAGTTCCGCGCGGAAGACAGATCTGAGATTTGTCTCCCGGTCGCCTGCACCCAGTTCTTTCTGCGGACGGGTATAAGTGGTCCGGAATAAAACATTACAGACCACCGGCAGAGAAAGCCCATATAACCGCTTGGTCCAATAAGAGATACTCTCTGCAATTCTTTCTGCCTGATTGTATCCTCTTTGCAGCTGCCGCTTAGGATGTAGCGGCACTGGTATCAAAGCATCTGCGTCCCATATCCGCAGGGAATCTCCCATCTGTACCGCCATCTCATAACCGATAAAATCTGCATTGTCCCTGCAGTTGCGGTATTTCAGATCATAGAGGATCTTCCGTGCAGCCTCATCATGCAAAAGCAAGGCGCGGCCGCGGTCAAATAACAGTTTCCTTTTCCTGCAGTCGTCGCAGTATTCCTCTTCCTCCGGAACAGGACGCGAGCATTTCATGCAGCCGTTGTCTCCGACAAATTGCAGTTTCTCATAACAGGCAGGACAGATAAACGGCGGCTCCTCTCCCTCCGTCAGTTTCTTCTTAAGGATCTCTCCGCAGACCGGACAGATGCGTGGAAATAAGAGCTGCCAGAAGACAGATCCTATTTTGCGCATTTTCAGTTCTTGTGAATCATTCATGCCGAGTGGCGTATCTATGACAGGCTGATCAGCTGATCCTTCAATCCGGAATAGCGCGTCATCTCACGGATATTCCGGATCATCCGTTTCACGGTTTCCTCGCTTCCTACAATGCAGACGCACGTTTTTGCACGAGTGACGGCTGTATAAAGAATATTCCGGTTCATTAAAAGTTCCGGTCCTGTTAAAAGCGGCAGAACAACAGCCGGATACTCACTGCCCTGCGACTTATGAATGGTGACTGCATAAGCCAAGACCAGCTCTTCCAACTGATCAAAACTGTAGATCACGTGCTTTCCGTCATCAAAGCAGACACCCACCATCTGTGTGTGCTCGTTGATCTTTTCGATCACGCCTATATCGCCGTTAAAGATGCCTTTGCCCGCATCATAAGCGAACCCCGTTTTGGTCCTCATTTCCCATTCCAGGTTATAGTTGTTTTTGATATGCATGACCTTGTCCCCTTCACGGAACATGTCATCGCCCACCGGGATCTCTTTCTTTCCCGGCTGCGCAGGATTCAGATTTTCCTGCAGGAATTTATTCATAAAGTTGATGCCCAGCGCACCTTTTTTTGCAGGTGCCAGGACCTGCACTTCACTTGCATCCGCTTTCACATAAGCCGGCAGTTTATCACGTACCAGTCCCAGAACCGCCGAAAGAATGCTCTGCGGATTATCTCTTTTGATAAATATAAAATCATGGCTGTCCGGCCGCAGCTCGATCTCTTCGCCGCGATTGATCTTATGGGCATTCATAACGATGTCACTTTCCTCGGCCTGCCGGAAAATCTTGGAAAGCTTGACAGTATTAAAACATCCGCTGTCGATGATGTCTTTCAGCACATTGCCGGCGCCTACCGATGGCAGCTGGTCAACATCGCCAACCAGGATCAGACGGGTGCCCGGTCTAATGGCGCGCAGCAGCGCACTCATCAAGAACATATCCACCATGGACATCTCATCGATGATGATGACATCCGCCTCCAGCGGATTATCCTCATTCCGGTCAAATCGTGCGCCTTCCGATGTATCCGTCAGTTCGCCGGAAAGATCCAGCATACGATGGATCGTTTTGGCCTCCCAGCCGGTTGCCTCCGTCATCCGCTTTGCTGCACGGCCGGTCGGTGCTGCCAGCAGGATCTCTTTATAATCTTCCTGAAAATATTTGATGATAGAATTTATGGTCGTTGTCTTGCCGGTTCCCGGACCGCCGGTGATCACCAGCACGCCCGCATTAACTGCCTGACGGACTGCTTCTTTCTGCAGATCATCCAAAGTGATCTTTTCACTCTCTTCAACACGGCGGATCTTTTCTTCAATCTCGCTTTCGTCTGTCTCCCCTTTCAGATTCAGCTGATGCAGCATCCGGGCAATTCCTGCTTCCGTATAGTAATACGCATTATAATAAATGTTCCGGGTCTCATTCTTGACTACGATCTTACGTTCGATCGCCAGATCCATGATATTGCGGCGGATGTCGCTCTCTTCGATCGTCGGAATATCATCCACAATAAGCGGCTGCAGAGTCATCAGCGTCCGCTGGATCAGGAGCTCCTCCGGCAGAAAAACATGGCCCTCCGACGAAGCCGCACTGACTAATTCATGCAGGATACAGCTACGGATCCGAAAGTCCGAGTTTGGCGCGATGCCGGCGTGAAACGCAATTTCATCGGCCTTCTTAAAACCAATGCCCAGAATGTCATCGGCCAGCTGATAAGGGTTTTCACGAATGATCTGGTAGATCCTGTCGCGGTACTGTGCATAGATCTTGACCGCCATCTTATTGGAAATATTGAATTCGCCAAGAAACATCAACGCTTTCCGCAGGTCCTTCTTTTCTTCCTGCTGTGCTGCGATCTCCTGCGCTCTTAGCAGGGTGATGCCTTTGATCTCGGCCAGCCGCTCCGGTTCTTCATCCAGGATCCTAAGGGTATCTTCGCCAAACTTCTCTACGATCCTGTGTGCGGTCACCTGGCCGATGCCTTTGATGGCGCCGCTGCCCAAATACCGCTCGATGGCATATACATCTTCCGGTGCGATCAGTTCTGCGTGGTCGACCTTGAACTGTTCCCCGTACGTTGGATGGAATACAAACTCCCCTGTGAAGTTCAGATATTCACCTTCTTCAATGAATTGAAAAACGCCTACACAGACTGTTTCGCACCCGTTTTCCTCGGCGCTTAATACCGTGTAGCCGTTGTCCTCATTGCGATATATGATTCGTTCCACATAGGCTTTAAATGTTTCCATATCGAAAGTTATTTTATCACTCTGCGGCGGTTTTATCTATATCTGCTATTTTGTTTTTCTGTTTTCTCAACAGCAATGCCAGTATTGCTTAATCCGTTGAGAAACAAAAAAGGGCTGCCGTTCAGGCAGCCCTCTCAAGCAGTTTATATTTGAATTAGAATAACATTCCAAGGAGTCCTGCTCCGCCGTTGATAGCGAGGAAAGCTGGAACGAAGACCAGAGACACAACAGTCATCAACTTGATAAGGATGTTGATAGAAGGTCCTGATGTATCCTTGAACGGGTCACCGACTGTATCGCCTGTGACTGCAGCTTTATGAGCATCAGAGCCCTTGCCGCCGTGTTTTCCGCCTTCAATGTACTTCTTCGCATTATCCCA
>JAFWCK010000013.1 GCA_017536965.1 Lachnospiraceae bacterium
ATGCCTTTGGTTACCAGTGCTTTCGCACGGATCTTGCCGCGTTTGGATTCGATCCATACCCAGCTTCCGGTCTCGATGGCTTCTTTCGCCGCGTCTTCCGGACTGATCCACAGTTCCGGAGCCGGATACATTTCACGCAGACGCGGGATATTTCTGAGCGTTCCATGATGGTAGAACGGCACACGGCCATTCGTCATGACAAGTGGGAATTCCTTTGCTGTCTCATCATTCCGGATCGGGCTCTCTACTGGTTCCAGATAATACGGCAGCGGATCATAATCTTTGGATGCAGGATCCATCGGGAACGGCATGAATGGCTGACCACTCCGGCCCAGTTCGATCATCCGCTCACAGTAGATCTCCAGCTTTTTGGATGGGGTATCAAAACCTTTCGGAAGGCCGGTTACAGGATCTTCCTGCAGATAAACGTAATACGTTTTCCATTCTTCCTGACTCATATATTCGTAAGGGGATGCTTCCTGTAATTCCTTCCATGTCATGCCGACTGCCGGCGTAAGCTGATCGAAGAATTCTTCCATGGAATCCCAGTAGGCCATATCTTCTCCCATAAAATCTTTATCAAATGATTTTTGGCACATCTCGTGTCCGCGCTCTGCGCAGGCTTTTGCCAGATTGGACCAGATGACGGTCTCGTCTTTGGTTTCCCAGAGATGAGCAACCTGTTTGCGGGCAACCAGTGTATTGCAGGTCTCTACGATCATTTCTGTCTCCAGCCATTCCTCTGTAGGCAGAATGACATCTGCGTAAGCAGAGAAGGAGGTTGGGTACATATACATGTGTACAATGAACTCCAGCTTGTCGATGGCTTCTTTCCAACGGCCGGCTTCTGCCAGTACGCCCAGCTTGTTTCCGGAACGGTCGATCCAGACTTTTGGCTGATACGGCTTGCCCGTAAGGATCGCATCCAGCACACTGCCCGGATGGCCGGCATACCAGATGCTAAGGCCCTTGAATTCCTGTCCGCCGAGACGTTTTTTAAACTGTTCTTCCGGAAGACACTTCTGTGCGACAGGAACCGGATAGTTAGGGACCTTCAGCACGCCGCTGGTGCGGAACCGCTGCATCGGAACGCCCGGTTTCTCCATGTTGCCCATCAGCATATCCATGGTGTCAGCAGCCATTGCTGCCTGAACGGAGTTTGGAGTCTGATCCGTAGCCACACCCAGGCAAAGTCCGCTCGGGGAGTTGTCTGTGTAAAGGCGGATCGCTTCTTCTATTTTTGCCGGGTCCAGCTGACAGATCTCACCAGCTTTTTCCAGCGTGAATTCGTCTGCACGTTCCAGCAGCAGCTGTGCGCCGGTCTTATATGTTTTTCCATTGATCTCATAAGAGCCAAACAGAGCAATGTCCAGATCATCCTGATATGGATAGGAAAGAGCTTTTGCGGACGATGTCTTCTGATCCCAAACGGTGAAGATATCGACGCCGTTTGCATCTGCCTTATCCTTAGCCAGACCCAGTTCGCACGCACGGATCATTTCCTTTGTATCGGGATCGACCAGATAAGGAAGGTTGGTCCATTTCAGAACAAAGTCGTGGTCATACAGTTTATTGGTCAGAATGTAACGGATCCAGGCCAGCATCAGTGCCACATCGGTACCCGGGCGGATCGGAAGCCAGACAGTTGCTTTGGCTGCATCCGGTGTAAAACGCGGATCGATCACCACAGTCTTCACGCCTTTTGCGCGAAGCTCATTGACCATACGTCCGCCGCTGGAAGGACAGGAGAAGGAAGGGTCCGTTCCCCAAAGCACGAGTGTCTGAATAGGATTATGTTCTTCATCATAGAATTCCAGACAGTTGGAATCGGCTATTGAGTTATCACTTCCGCCATACATCATGGCTGCAGCCAGTACACGCGGCAGATAGCACTGCGCGCATCCTGGTTCGAACCAGTTTGGAGTGCCAAAGATGTTGCAGAAGCGGGCGATGCTCCAGATCTCCGGATTGCCGCCTCCGCCGGTAGAGCAGAAGACATACTCTGCACCAAAATCTCTTTTGACCTGCATCAGTTTATCAGCAATCATGCCCAGCGCTTCATCCCAGGATGCCCTGCGGAATCTTCCGCCGCCTCTTTTGCCAACGCGGATCAGAGGGTATTTATTTCTGTTTGGATGATATAAAGCGGAAATGCCCGAAAGGCCCTTTGCGCACATTTTGCCTTTGCTCATCGGGTCGGCGGGATTGCCTTCCAGACGGACGACACGTCCGTTCTTCACATGAGCCAGCACACCACAGTTTGCGATGCAGGCGCGGCAGGCGGTGGAAACGATCTTTTCCTCATTGGATACTTCGATGACTTTCGGTTCGCCTTTTGTGAAAAATGAATTTTCTTCAGCGGCCTCTTTCAGACCGGAAATGGATATTGCCTGTAAGTATTCGTTTGCGTTCATACTGCTTCTCCGTATTTGCTTTGCTGTTACATGGATATAATATATTCTAAAATGCTTGCAATCAATATCAATTTATGATATAAATAATTCCGAAAGAGAATGAATGGACGAAATCAGCTTATATTTACTGAAATCCAGCCCTGATTCATTCGAATAACCGATCATTCGGAAAGGAGATACTATCATGACAGAAGATCAACTTTTATATTTTACCTCGATCGTGGAATGCGGCAGTTACAGCGAAGCCGCACTGGACCTGAATATTTCCCAGTCCACCATCAGCAAACAGGTCGCACAGCTGGAGAGTGAACTGAATGTGAAACTGTTTGACCGTTCCACACGAAAAGCATCTCTGACTCAGGAAGGCGAGGCACTGTATCCGGAAGCAGCAGCACTGCTGACACAGATCAAAGCTGTGAAAAATCATGCGGCTGCATTGAGCCTTGGTGGCAGAAGAAAAATCGATATCATCGCACTGCCGTTTGTCGGCAACCTCAACTTCTATGTTCCAATCTTCACATTTGAAGACAGCCACTTAAACTGCGAAGTGCATCTGTATGAAATGGAAGATAATGAACTGTATAAAAAGATCGCTGCAAAAGATTTTGATATTGCGATCTGCTATTTCGATCCGGAGCAGATGACCAATAATATCCGCTTCTATCCGATCATCGAAAACGAAATGGTAGCAGCAGTGCATAAGAGCAGCCCGCTTTCCCAGGAAAAAGCACTGACCCCGCAAATGCTTGATAAAGTCCCTGTGATGGGAACACAGGATTTCACTACACTGAACAAAGTATACGAATTATATTTTAAGAAATTTAATGTGACGCCGCACGTGTTCTTCCGTTCCAGACCACAGACCCTTTTGGGAGCAGCTGCAGCAAAGAAGAGCGTTGCGCTGTTAGACCGTCTGCATGCTAACATGTTCCGGACACCGGCAGATATTGCGCTGATCCCGTTTTCACCGAGTTTGAAATGCGCAGTCGGTATCGCAGTGGATGAAGAAAAAGCAGATGACCCGGTCATCCAGGAACTCATCGAAACGCTGTCACATTAATCAGTCAGTTCCTCGACATCCTTGACAAAATTTGAAACTGGGATCTGGCCGGACTCTTCTACTTTGTCCATGTAATCCTTGGCTTGTTCCAGAGCGGCCATGATCATCTCAACCGAATTATCAATGCCGTAATCAGAGGTGTGCAGCGTCATTCCATAATGCGCTGCAAGACCCCATGGCATGTTGGTGAAATGCTTGCAGTATGCAGCACGGCTGAGATCTTCCTTTTTTACAAGTTTACGAGCATCATCGAAAGAAAGATGGTGCTCTTTTGCTATACGCTCTGCACGGAACGAACGGTCCGCGGAGAGGAATAAGTTCAATGTATTTGGACGGCCTTTCAGAATATAGCCGCCCAGACGGCCGACGATCACACAGCTTTCCTTTGAGGCCAGTTCGCGGATGACCTTGACCTGGCTGCGGAAGATATCTTCTTCCTTGGAACGGATCTGCGTTTCTGCATTGTTGTTGCGGATCCATTGGGAGATCAGGCCGACCCCCATACGCTCTTCGTTTTTCTGGACTTCATCTGCAGGCAGCCCCATTTCTTTTGCTGTCTCGGAGATGACGGCATAGTCATAAAACGGAATGCCAAGACGTTTTGCGACTTCCTCTCCGATCTTATGTCCGCCGCAGCCGAGCTCCCGCTCTATCGTAATAACAAGCGGATAGGCGGCACCGGCCAGAATCGGGGATTCCGGCATATCCGGAGAAATCTCCAGAAACTTGTCCAGAAAATGAATGTGGCGGTTATAGAAGCGGGTGAAAAATCCCACCAGGAAAGCGGCTATTACGGTGCCTTCACGTACGCCGTTTAATTTATGGAAGACGATAAAGGAGATCGCAGTGCTGAGTGCGATAAACACCCAGTCGATGATGATCTTGACTGTACCGAATTCCAGATGCAGTTTATCTGAGATAGCGCTGATGGCGCCTTCTGCAGCCATCAGGATCAGGGATGCTTTCACTTCCAGAAAAACACCGAACGCCATGATCAGACAGCTGACAACACATAAGAGAAGCTTCAGCCAGTAGGCATTGATCTGCATCGGCGCAACGATAGCCAGTGTCAGATCGGTAAAATAACCAAACGCGAAGACTACGACCAGCTGAAGAAGATTGATCAGTTTAAAGTTTTTGCGCAGCAGCAGGATCTGCACGACGACGAACAAGGCGTTAACGATCATCGTGAATGTTCCCATAGATAACGGAAGGAATAAGCTGAGCACATAAGAAAGGCTGGCGGACGGAGAAACACCGATGCTGGATTTGGAGGACAGCGCGATGCCGAACGCCAGAATAAAAAGACCTGCCGCAAGGACTGCCAGTTTTTTTAGAAATAGTGGGAAGGTCATTTTCGTATTCATAGTGTTATTTTAACAGAGAAAAAGGGGAATTCCAAGAGTTAGAACGTCCATATTATTGATAAAACAGGCAGTTTTTGATATATTTTATAGCGTATAATACTGCGGATCTGCGACGCCGGAAACGGAAGTACACGGAACTGGAAGGCGTTATCGCAAAAGAACCGCATAATGATAATTGGCAAAAAAGAAAGGCGGCGAATATGGAATTTACGACCATACAGGGAACCGGACTTCGCGTATCTAAAATGTGCCTGGGCACCATGATGTTTGGCGGACAGACAAGCAACGAGGAATCTGTAGAGATCGTCCGGTATGCGCTGGAAAACGGCATCAACTTTTTTGACACAGCAAATATTTATACGCAGGGCAAAAGCGAGATGCTTTTAGGCGAGGCGCTGAAAGGACACCGCGAGGAAGCGGTGATCGCAACAAAAGTTGGCGGCCCGTCCTGGAAAGGGGAAAACGGAAGAGGCCTTGGAAGAAAACATGTCATGGCCAGCGTGGAAGTTTCATTAAAACGTCTTCGTACGGATTATATTGATATCTTCTATATGCATTTTCCGGATCCAAACACGCCTATGGAAGAGACTATCGAAACGATGGACGAGCTTATCCGAGCAGGAAAGATCCGTTACTACGGCGTCAGCAACTACGCAGCATGGCAGATCTGCAGCATGATCGAAAAAGCGCAGAAGATGCAGCGCCACGCACCGGTCATCACCGAGTCAGTCTACAACGCACTGACGCGTGGAGCGGATGAGGAACTCCTTCCGTTCCTGCGCAAATATAATATTGGCATGGCGGCATACAATCCACTGGCCGGAGGCCTTCTGACAGGAAAACATACAAGAGAAAAGGCAGTGCCGGGCACCCGTTTTGATACGGAGCAGGGATACCGCAGCCGTTACTGGAAAGAAGGAAATTTTGATGCGATCGAAACGTTGGAGCAGATTGCTTCTGAGAACGGTATGTCCATCCTGGAACTGGCGATCCGCTGGATCTTATCCGAGCCGGCAGTAACCAGTCCGATCATCGGCGTTAGCCGTCTGGAGCAGCTGAAACAGAATATCGAGATCGTGGAAAAAGGTGCGCTGGAGCCAGCAGTCAAAGAAGCGTGCGACAGCGTATGGAACCGGATCAAAGGCGACTACTTTAGTTATCACAGATAAGAAACCGGAGGCATAAAATATGGGAATTAACTGCCCGTCATGCGGCGGGAAAATGGTGTTTGATATTGCAGAGCAGCAGCTGAAATGCGAATACTGCAATAGCAGAATGACGATTCAGAAATACAAATCAAATAACGAAGGCGAACAGCAGCAGATGACTTACGACACGGTCGTCTACACTTGCCGGAACTGCGGCGCAGAACTGACAGCACCGGACGAGCAGACCGTTGCTTACTGTTCTTATTGCGGAAGCGAACAGATGCTTACAGCAAAACATGAGCAGACCTTGCGGCCGAAAAACATCATCCCGTTCAAGAAGACCAAAGAACAGGCGATGGAACAGTATGCAAAAGCACTGAAAGGAAAGTTCTACGTCCCGAAGGAATTTAAGGATCCAAACTTTCTGGAAGGTTTCCGCGGCATCTACCTGCCGTACTTCTCTTATAACGCACTGGTGGCAGACCGCGAGGTGCAGATGGAAGGAACGGCCAGTTATACGAGCGGCGGTTACGATTACAGCGAAACATATCGGGTGAATGCACATCTGGGCGGCTACTCATCTGATGTAAACTTTGATGCATCGGCTGCGTTTGACGACACGCTGGCAAACGAGATCGCGCCATTCAATGCAAAGGATATGAGAGAGTTCCACGAAGGTTATCTGGCCGGCCTATATGCAGATAAGGCCACCACGGATGAGCGGACTTATATCCAGCAGGCAACAGAGCTGGCTGTCGATTCGGTTTACAAAGAGATCAACCGCAAGATCGGCAAGGCAAAACTGAAAGAAGAAAAAGATCCGGAGATGCGCAAGGCACAGGTCGGCATCTCGGCGGTGGACTGCGAAGTCTCTTACTTCCCGGTTTGGTTTTTGACCTGGCGGCATAAAAAGAGAGTTGCATACTCTGTCATGAACGGACAGACCGGAAAGATCGCGGTGGACATCCCGGTCAACAAGAAAGTGTTCTTCCTTGTTTCACTGATCGCAGCAGTGGTGATCTTCCTGGCACTTTACTTCCTGCCAATATTTATTCTGCCAAAAACGATCGCCAGCATCGCGGCTATCATCCTGGTGATCTCCAGCATTCTCCTTCGTAATGAGATCAAGAAGATCTATGTCCGTGAAAGTCATATTTATGATTACGGTGACACACAGCATAAAGCCAAAAAGAAAGTCACAAAAGCAAAAGAATCAAGCGCATATATTGCCGCTAATGATA
Source organism: Lachnospiraceae bacterium (assembly GCA_017536965.1). Taxonomy (GTDB): domain Bacteria; phylum Bacillota; class Clostridia; order Lachnospirales; family Lachnospiraceae; genus RGIG5612. The sequence goes on from JAFWCK010000013.1 coordinate 7,231, forward strand.
TGCCGAAAAAGAAATCATGGGGACTGATCGCTGTCATCATTCCGGCTGCTTATGTTCTCCTCTATATGATCTTCGGCGTTCTGAATGGGGGCTTCCTGCAGTCACTCTTTTCCGGCGGAGGCGGATCAGCCGTTTTCTCGATCGCGATGCTGATCCAGCTGATCTTTTCCGTCTTCACCATAATTCATGCGGTGCAGATCGAAAAGAAGAGCGCGATCATTCCGGCCATTCTGGCGCCGGCGGTACTTGCTTTTGGCATTTTCGTTTTTGCAAAGAATTCACCGTATGACTACTGGTACTACAGTGCTGCACTGGCCTGCCTGGTGGCAGTGATCATCAACTGCCTGTCGTGCATCAACTATTTCAATTATCTGACCACACGGCCGGTACCGAATTTCTTCAGAAGGGAGGGTGCAAACAATGCAAAATAAGAAACTCTCTCTCTATACATTACCTACATTTGGACTGGCTCTGCTGCTGGCAATGCTTGTTCTGGCATTTTCACTTCTTGCGCCAGTCACAGCTTTTGCAGCGGATGACAATGATTATCAGGTGATCATCGAAGATCAGGCAGATCTGTTTACGGATGCACAGGAAGCTGATCTGAAAGAACAGCTTAAAGGCATCCTGCCGTACGGCAGCGCTGCCATCGTCACAAATAATGAGCAAAACTACGATGCACAGGCATTGGCAGAAAAGCGGTTCCGTGAATTTTTCCTTAATCATTCTGCAACACTTCTGATGATCGATATGTATAACCGCCGGATCGAGATCTTCTCTGACGGTGCGATCTATAAGACGATCACCCACACGAGAGCAAACGAGATCACGGACAACATTTATAAGTATGCTACTGCCGGTGATTATTATATGGCTGCAAAGAAGACCTTCGAGCAGATGGAGACCATCCTGGAAGGAGGCCGGATCGCGACCCCGATGAAGTACGCAACAAATGCGGCATTTGCCATCGGCATCGTCCTCATCATCAACTTCATCATCATCACCGCGCAGAGAAAGAAGAAAAACGCGACAACGCTGACCAACGCGCTTGCATATGAAGGCGGTAGAGGACACATCTCCGCAGTGAAGAGCGTCAATTCCGTCATGACATCGCAGAGGAAGACCAGACACGTGGAATCTTCCGGCGGATCCTCCGGAGGTGGCTTCTCCGGCGGCGGTGGAGGCTTCTCCGGCGGAGGTGGAGGCGGCTTCTCCAGCGGCGGAGGCGGCGGCCACAGCTTCTGATTTTGGCTGTATTCTTTGTCTGCATAGCCTGACAGTATTCAGGTGCACCTGCAATATTTGATCATTACTCCTATTTGACGCAATGCGTGAAATAGGAGTAATTTTTAGCTCGAAAATTACTCCCTTTTTGAAAAATATGTCATAGAGGATGAAATTGCCCGTTTTTAGCTTGTTTTGGGGTAGATTTATTACTCCTTTTTAAAAAGTTTTTAAAATAGGGAGTAATCGGGCTCACCGATGATGCAAAACACCGGCAAAATTGCCGCAACGGTGCGGATGTACGCTAAAAAAATTCCGTGAAATTGCCCCGGATCAGCTCAACAATCCCTTTAAATAAAAGAAAAACCGGCACGTACCAAAAAAATACAAAGAATTAGCACTCACCTCTTGACAGTGCTAACAACGTGTGCTATAACGTAGTTGAACAAAGGAACAGAGTGATTCGCAAGAATCTACGATCCTCCGTCCCAATGCTCATAAAAAGAAAAGTTCTTTATATGAGAAGGAGGAATGACCTATGTTATTACCAAGTATTTTTGGAGAAAGCTTACTGGATGATTGGATGGATTTCCCTGATATGAGGGATTTCGGAAACATTGAAAAGAAGCTGTACGGCAAAAATGCCGCTCACATCATGAAGACCGATGTGCATGAGCACGATGAAGGATTCGAACTGGATATCGACCTTCCGGGATTCAAAAAGGAAGAGATCCAGCTTGAACTGGAGGACGGTTACCTGACCGTGTCTGCAGCAAAAGGACTGGAGAGTGATGAGAAAAACAAGAAAGGAAAACTGATCCGCAAGGAGCGTTATTCCGGCTCAATGCAAAGAAGCTTCTTCGTCGGCAAAGAGTTGAAAGAAGAAGATATCAAAGCCAAATTTGAAGACGGCGTTCTGAAACTGTCCGTGCCGAAGAAGGAGGCTGAGAAAGTACCGGAGAAAAAACGGATCATGATCGAAGGCTGATGATCCAGCCAGGGCGAAAAGCCCTGTGACGCGTCGCCGTTGACGGATTCTTAAAACAAGAGTAAACTAAACCATAGTTAAGGCAACGGGGTCTTTAACATAGCTGTTAAAGATCCCGCTTTTCATTTTTAGATCTGCAGGGATAAGTTTTAAGCAGACACTAAAACCATTAATGGCAGACAAAAGTGCTGTCCTGAAAATGTTAGAAAATGTGCGGAATTGCAGGTTATGTCAGTGAAAATAAAATAGAGCCGGCTGTATTAAAAGCTATGACCGAACGGATCGCACATCGCGGGCCGGATGGGGAAGGCTTTTTTGTGGACGATAAATGCGGCTTGGGACATCGGCGCCTGGCCATTATCGATCTAAAGACAGGCGACCAGCCAATCTATAACGAAGACAAAACTATCGTCGTTGTCTTTAACGGCGAAATCTATAATTTCCAGACACTTAGGCAGGAGCTGGAGAAAAAAGGACATCGCTTCCAGACACAGACAGATACAGAAGTCCTGGTACATGGTTATGAGGAATGGGGCGGTGCGCTGACGGAAAAACTGCGCGGCATGTATGCGTTTGCTATCTGGGATCGCAAAAAGCAAAGTCTCTTCCTGGCCCGGGATAAATGGGGCATCAAGCCGCTCTATTATTATCGGACAGATCACAGCCTGCTGTTTGCATCGGAGATCAAAGCATTCCTGGATCATCCGGATTTTCAAAAGCAGCTGAACGAAGAGGTCCTGGCAGCTTACCTTTGCTTTAATTCCGTTCCGACCGAAGAGACGCTGTTCAAAAATGTTTTCCGGCTGGAGCCGGGGCATCGGATGATGTATCAGGTCGGGAAGATCACGATCGAAAAATTCTTCGAGCTGGATCTGGATGATGCAGCCGCCAGCAAAACTTACGACCCGGAGACGACTGCACAGGAGATCCGCGCGGCAATGGAAGATTCCGTGAAAGCCCATGGGTTTGCGGATGTGGAAATTGGCGGGTTCTTATCCAGCGGCATTGACTCCTCCTATTTGGTTTCTTTGGCAAAACCGGATAAGACATTTACTGTCGGATACGATGACCCGAAATACGATGAGATTTCCTACGCAAAAGATCTGGCAGAAAAGCTGCAGATCAAAAACTTCTCGCGGACGATCACAAAAGAAGATTACATCAAAGCATTTCCGGATATCGTTTATCATATGGATGAGCCGCTGGCGGATCCATCTGCGATCGCACTTTATTTTGTAGCGGAGACGGCAGCCAAACAGGTGAAGGTCGTGACCAGCGGAGAAGGTGCGGATGAATTATTCGGCGGCTATCTGACTTACCGCGAAGAGATCGACCAGCAGGGATATATGAAGATCCCGTTCCCGCTGCGGCGTGCGGCATCGGCAGTTGCTGGACTGTTCCCGGAATTCCCGGGACGCAATTTCATCTACCGCAGAGGAAAAACGCTGGAAGAGTATTACATCGGACTTGGCCGGGTGTTTGAAGATAAAGAAGCGGTATCGATCCTGAGAAATAAAACGCAGATCTCAACGAGGGAGATCTTAAAGCCATATTACAAAGCACATGCGAAAGACTCCAATCTGGTCAAACGCCAGATCATCGATTATTATTTCTGGCTGGTCCGCGATTTTCTGCATGCCGTGGACCGCAATACGATGATGTTCGGCCTGGAGGCGCGGACGCCGTTCCTGGATGATGCGGTTTATGATGTTGCACGTACGCTTCCGCAGGAGGCGAAGATCAATAAAACAACCACCAAGCCAGCGCTGCGGCTGGCGGCATCCAAAGTGATCCCGAACGAAGCCTATAAAAAGAAAAAGCTGGGGTTCCCGGTCCCGCTGCGGGAATGGATCCGGGAAGAGGATCTGTATAAAGAAATCAAGAAGGCTTTCAACAGCCCGGCAGCAGCACGCTTCTTTGATGTTTCAAAGATCAACCGGCTGCTGGAGCAGCACAAGAGCGGCAAAAAAGACTGCTATAAAAAAGTGTGGACCATCTACACCTTTTTGGTCTGGTATGAGCAGTTTTTTGCCGAGTGATTTTCTTGAAATTTTCACAAAAACACAATATATTATCTTTATGAAACCTCCATGTTTCGTTGGGCAGGCATGTTCTTCCCGATGGAACAGGTTTTTCTGAACTGAAAGGGCATGGAAGCAAACGGATAAAGGGGTATCCGGCTTCCAATGATTGGAAAGGAGATACGGTATGGACATTAAGGCAAAAGTTGAAGAGATCCTTGCAAAGGTAAAAGGCGATGAGGGATTCATTGCAAAATTCAAAGAGGATCCGATCAAGGCAATCGAAGCAATTATCGGCAAAGATCTGCCGGATGAGCAGCTGAAAGCTATCGTAGAAGGCGTCAAAGCAAAATTATCTTTGGATAAAGACGGTGACGGCAAGCTGGATGTTGTGGAAAATCTGGGAGAAAAAGCCGGCGACATCGGAGGCAAGATCAAAGACGCAGTTGGCGGCCTTGGCGACAAAGCTGGTGATCTGAAAGATAAGGTCGGAGATACAGCTGGCGATATCGGTGAGAAGATCGGTGATATTGCAGGCGGTATTGGCGAGAAACTGGGCGGTATCTTTAAAAAAGACTGACGCGCAGCCGAATGCACAACCAAACGATTGACACACAGGTAATTAAAAAAGGGGCTCAGCAGAGCCCCTTTTTTATGAATCGAAATTCGATTATTTAGATCTTTCCTTCAGCCAGTCGATGATGCCAGGAATGATTTCCTTGCGGGATCTGGAAGAAGTGAACATTCCGATGTGGCCTGTTGCGAAGTGCAGGAAAGTTTTGTCTTTGCTTCCAAGTGCATCCATGAACGGCTCGCTCGCGGACAGTGGAACCAGATGGTCTCTGTCAGCACATGCGCAGAGAACAGGAACCTTAATGTTCTTCAGGTTTACGTTCTTGCCGCCAAGCTCAAGCTCACCTTTGATCAGCTTGTTGTCCTGATACATATCTTTGATGAACTGGGACAGAGTAGCGCCAACCTGTGCCGGGCTGTCGAATGTCCATTTCTCCATACGGATGAAGTTTGTCAGATAGTCTTTGTCCATCCACTTGTCTGTCATGCCGACGTATTTATCCATCGTCAGAGCCAGCGGTTTCAGGATCAGGTAAGCAACATTCATAACATCGCCAGGAACAACACCGTCATAAGCTTCGATCAGGGAATCGATGTTCATGAAGCGGCTCCAGCGGAACAGCATACCATCGTTGGAAGAAAAGTCGATCGGAACAACCAGAGTAACCAGGTTTTTGATCTTCTCCTGATGCAGTGCCGTGTAGATGGTAGAGAAGGTACCACCCTGGCAGATGCCGAGGATGTTGATCTTATCTTTCTTTGTCTCTTTGCGGATGTAATCCACACACTCGTCCATATACCAGTTGATGTGGTCATCGAGTGTCAGATACATATCTTCTGCTGTCGGATAGCCCCAGTCGATGATGTAAACATCCAGACCAGCTTCCAGGAAGCTCTTGATCACGCTGCGGTCCGGCTGAAGATCCAGCATGTACTGGCGGTTGACCAGTGCATAGGTGATCAGCAGAGGAACTTTTACTTTTTTGCTTGCAGGAACCAGCGGAACATAGTGGAACAGTCTCATTTTTCCGATGCGGAGAACTTCTTCTTTCTCCAGCTGATCGCTTGCGACATCTTCCGGTTTCAGGCTGAGCAGAGTTTTCATTCCTTCCAGGATGTTATCCTGCATTTCCTGCATCTGCTCCATGTATTTCTTAGGGTCAAACTGCTCGGTAAGAGCGACAGCATTTTCCATCCAGTCTTTCTGGAATTCCTGATACTGTGCAAGGCTTTTTTCAAAAATATTCTCGCTCATTATTTCTTACCTCCCTTTTCTTCTAAAGCAGCTACTGCTTTCTTTAAATCGCGGACTTCTTTACGCAGATCGTAAACCGTTCTGTAAAGGCTCTTCATATCTGTGTTTGTCGGGATCGGTAAGAATGCAAGCATGCGCTCATAAACTTTGTTCTGTGCGATCATGTACTGTGCATATCTATCAGAGAAGTCATCGAAAACTTTTGCAAACTCATCGGTGGCAAGAAGTTTCTCGTAAGCTGCTTCGGTGACGGAATACCATACATTATAGAAATCACGGAAGGTTGTCAGTGAAACGCCTTCTTTCAGCTCCTCCTGTACTTTTTCAGCGATCTGCTCAAAGCTTTCCTGACCGGTCTTGTTGATGACTGCCATCAGCTCGCCCATGGAGATCATAGCTTTGTTCCATGTGTTCATTGCTTTCATGTAGTCTTCATTTGCTTCGCGGTTCAGGCCCATGCCGTAGATGGTGAAGTATTTCTCAACGCTCTCAGCATATTTGTCTTGATACTGTTTGAAGAAGTCGATGTAAGCATTCGGATCGCCCTGTGCCAGGCGCTCCATGATATCAGCGTCGATCTCAACCCATGGAGATACGAACTGTTTGTAATAATCGACCATCATGTTCATGAATTCGGTCGGCTTTGCCAGGAATGCCTGCACATTCTCCGGGAAGAGGCTCTTTAATACGTCAGCCATGATATCGTTAAACTTCTGCTGGAAATCCTGCACCATTGCGTTCGGATCGCCAAAGTTCTTCCACATATCATAAACCTTTGTGAATGCTTCAAAGCCAGGAACCTTGAACGGAGCCAGCTCAGCGAATTTTTCCGGATTTGGCATCATCTTTGCAAAAGAATCCCAATAGTTGTTCATGCCAGGGAACATGGATGGGAAGGTTTTCCAGTACTCACTCATGTTCGGAAGCATTTTCTGGAAGTTCTGCCAGTATTCACCCATATTCGGCATGTTTTCGGTAAATCCTTTCCAGTACTCCATGAACGGATTCTTCTCAGCAAATTCTTTCCATGTTTCCATCATTTTTGCAGCGTCAGCGAAGTTTTTCCAATAGTCCATCATCTGTGCTGCGGTTGGCATGTTCTTGAAATAGTCCATACCAGGCATTTTGTCAGCAAAGTCTTTCCAGTAATCCATAACCGGATTCATGGCTGTGACAGCTGGCATGGAAGATGCCATAGTCTTCCAATAGTTCTCTACGTTAGGAACCATTGCTTCCATTGCCTTGGTGTATGTTTCAGCACCAGGAATGTTCTTAGCGATTGCTTTGTAAGCGTCGCTGTTCAGCATCTGATCCATGTTGTCATTCCACAGTTTGAAAAACTGCTCCTGATAATCCATAAACGGATTGTTGCTCATGATATATTTCCTCCTACTTAATTAAAAAACTGCGGGTTAGTTAGCTTTTGGCGGCATAACAGTTGCCGTTCCTTTGATAACAACATCACCATTCTGATTGGTAACGGTAGTGTCAAGGATAAGTCTGTTCTTTTCTTCGATGCGCTCTGTGACAGTAGCAGTAGCTGTAACCGTATCGCCAATAAATACCGGTTTCACAAATTTGAGTTCCTGTCCCAGGTAGATCGTGCCTGGTCCCGGAAGATGCATTCCCAGTACACAGGAGATAAATCCTGCAGAGAGCATACCGTGTGCGATGCGCTGTCCGAACATGCCTTCTTTTGCTGCTTCAGCATTGATATGTGCCGGATTCATGTCACCACTGATACCTGCATACAGGATGATATCAGTTTCAGTAACTGTCTTGGTGAATGATGCGGAATCGCCAACCTGAATAGTATCAATTGTTCTCATAGTTGTTCCTCCTAAAAAATTAAAGCGTGGTGCAATTTTCTGTTCCTAAAAATTACGCGACTAAAAAACATAAGGCGAGACTCTCCCAGCCTTATACAAAATATTAATATCTTTTTTTTAAAAACTCAACAGACTATTCCGCGCCAAATGACTACAAAACAACGGTATTTTTGAAACTGTTGAATATTTTCAACAGCTTTTAGTAATTTTTCATAAAAAATTTCCTGTTTTTTGTATGTGTCGTAAAAAATCAGCATTTTTCTTTTCAAATTTTGAATCAGGTCATTCAGGCAAAAAAACAGTTGCATACTGACGGATTATCTTTAGAATAAAATCGACAAAAGAAACAGGATGGGAAAAATGGAACAATACAAACAACAGATCATAGAAACAGAACGAATAAAGACAGCTTATTACCGGGTAGGAGAAGGAAACAAAAAGAAACTGCTTGTGTTACATGGCAATCTTTCCTCCTCGGTATTTTTTATGCCGCTTGCCCCATATTTGGAAAAAGACTATGACATCGCGGTTCCGGACCTGCGGTGTTTTGGACATACACAGCCGCTTCCGATCGATGCGACCAGAGGGTATCGCGACTGGAGCGATGACATCTACGCATTCTGCCAGGCCATCGGGTGGAAACACTTTACACTTTTGGGATGGTCCATGGGCGGCGACATCGCAATGCAGTTTGCGATCGACCATGGCAAGATGGTGGACAGACTGGTATTAGTTGCGCCGGGATCTCCGTATGGATTTGGCGGAACGATCGATGAAAAAGGAACGCCGCATTCTCCGCTGGGATTAGGCTCCGGCGGCGGCAGCGCCAATCCTGCATTGCTCTTCCCGACAAGTATGGGAAGCCGTCTGGTGCTGCGTGATCTGTTGAACCGTTTCTTATTCCGGCCGGAATTCCGGATGAGTCTGGAATGGGAGAATCGGTTTATTGATGCTACCTCGCAGATGCGGATCGGCATTGACTATTATCCGGGCAATTATGAAACATGCGCAAAATGGCCGTATGTAGTTGCAGGAGATAAGGGCGTCCTAAATACGATGAGCCCGAAGTACGGCAACCTGGAAGCTTTTCTGGATATAGAGAAAAAACCGGAAGTGCTCTGGATCCACGGCGACTGCGATAAGATCGTTTCGGATGAGTCGATGATGGAGTTCGGTTATCTTGGCAAGATAGGCATGGTGCCTGGCTGGCCGGGAGAAGAGGAATACCCGCCGCAGCCAATGATCAAACAGACACGCTACTTCTTTGAGCAGTATAAAAAGAAGGGCGGGCTATATGTGGAGGCACAGATCCCGGGCGGACATGTCTGCATTCTGGAATCGCCGGTGCATTTCATTGGAGCTCTGAATGCGTTTGTGAAATAAAGAATTTCTGCGCGTGCGCAAAAAAAAGAAATCTGCCGAAGCAGATTTCTTTTTTTATGTATGTAGTGTTCTAAAAGTTTTCAGGAAAGAAAACTCTTTTAGCATTATCCAATGTAGGAAAGCAGATCTAAAACAGCACAGTTTGTGATCTCAGCATTTCCTTCCAGATCCTGATAAACATCAACGATGTAAAGTGCAGAAACCGGAGTCTCTGTTACAGTCTCGCCATAGCAGAGATATTTGTAATTCTTGCCTGCAACGACCTGTGTTCCTAACAGGGAGAGAGGTTTCAGATTGACGCCGACAAAATTCTGTGCAGCATTATCGAAAGCGGCCTGTGCATCTTCATACGGCATCATGATCGGCTTTCCGCCAGGAAGGGTGATCTCCCATGCGCCGACAGCGGCTGCTGCATCGACGTTATCCTTTACGTTCAGGTTTGTCAGATCAATTTCTGTTACTTTGGAAACACTGGCCTCGCCCTGCAGATCCTGATAAACGACAACGACTGCCCAATGAGGGATCGGTTTGGATGTGACTGGAGTCGCTTTGCAGAGATATGCATAGTTTTTACCGGATACAAGCTGTGTTGCAAGAACCGCAGCAGGTTCATAACCTACACCAGTGAAGCCTTCCATTGCTTTATCAAAGATGGCCTTATCTTCCTCTGTCAGAGAAACGCTCAGATCAGGGGTCAGTGTCCATCCGCCTAAAAGAGCCATGCCGGCAGAGCTTCCGCCTTCATCACCTGCGATCGCACCGGATGCAGCAGATGAGCCGTCAGGAACATCGGCAGGTTCTTTTTTACCGCAGGCTGCAAGCAGCAGTGTTGCGCTCAACGCACCAACCAGCAGGATCACAATTGCTTTTTTCATTTTTCTTTTCCTCCATGTAATCTTTTAATCTGTATTACAGAAATGATTCGTATTTTTATCATCTTGGGAACTCCCTCGATGTGTGCTTATCCTATTCTGTAATTGTGATAAAACGATGAATATATTATAATTCTTTTGTAAAAGATTGTAACTGTTTTTATTGTAGTTTTTAGCACTCTAGAAGCTGAAAAAGGATTGCCAAAGGAGAAGGATTATGAAAAAGACAATTAGTTTTTTAAGCGGCGTGCTGGTCCTGACTTTGATCTGCGCGATGCTGAGCAGTTGTGGGATTTTTGGCAGACTGCTGAATAGAAATAAGGAAAAAGAAACGGCTACGATGCAGCCAACGACAGAAGCAACCACAGAAGAGGCTACAACAAAGGAAGCCGCTACGGAGCCGGCGACATCGGGCGGTACTGTTTCAGCTGATGGGACAGAAGTTGTTATCGATGCGAACACGCAGTATGAGGCAAACATCTTCCTCAGCAATTTTGTGGAGCAGTATGATTTTGTCGACTTTGATATCTATGCTTATGGCGGCAAACCGGTTATCGACTTTGCACATCGGTTTGCAAAGATCAATGAAGGGGGAGCGATCTCCTATGACAGCTTGTATGAGGTGGTCACGCTTGATTATGTGCAGGGCGTTTTAGACAGGTTCTTCGGACTGACGATAAGTGCTCCGGATTACTTGGATCTGCCGGCGCCGACCTATACGTTTGATTCCTCCTATCATGGTCCGTATTACAAAGATGGGAAATTTTATTACGATGCAGCAGACGGGGCGACCTACACGAAGTTTGCAGTGGTCTATAAAATTCTGAATTTTGCGGACGGTCATCAGGAGATGGCATTCCGGATCTATGACCGATTGGATTTCGATACGGTTGGCGGATTAGCAGTATCTGATGCTCACTATCGTCTGACGCTGACGGAGGCGGAAGCCAACCCGAACCTGCTGAATGTCGGCAATGGCTATGCAAAGGTGTATCCGAAAGTATATGGCGGCCACAACACGTATCAGCTGATCGAGTATCACGAATACGGCCTGGGTGGTATTGAATCATATTAGGAAACATCACAGAACATTCACAGTCACAGGTTATGATTCAAACTGTAAGAGCACAATGATTGATGTGACATCCGCCGCATTAGAAGTAAATCATAGAAAAACAGAAGCGGCGCAGAGCATATAATCTTAGGTTAAAGAAAGAGAAAAAAGAAGGAGTAATAAAATGAGTGAAATTGTTTTAACAAATCAGAATTTTGAAGCTGAAGTAATGCAGAGTGACGGTCCGGTCCTGGTAGATTTCTGGGCAGTCTGGTGCGGACCGTGCAAGATGCTTGCACCAATCGTTGCAGAGATCGCGCAGGAGTATGAAGGCAAGGTTAAAGTTGGAAAAGTAAACGTAGATGATGAGCCGGCATTGGCAGGCAGATTCGGCATCTCCAGCATCCCGACATTGATCCTGTTTAAGAACGGACAGCAGGCAGCAGTTTCTGTTGGCGTCCGTCCGAAAGAAGAACTGGTGCAGATGCTGCAGTAATTTTTTGTAGAGATCGGTTATCCGGCGCCGGCTGAAAGGCGCGAGGATGCGTATAAAAGAAAGGAAAGATTATGGGAAACAAATACGAAGGAACACAGACTGAGAAAAACCTGGAAGCTGCATTTGCAGGCGAGTCACAGGCAAGAAATAAGTATACTTACTTTGCATCCAAGGCAAAGAAGGATGGCTTCGAGCAGATTGCTGCTTTGTTTGAGAAGACCGCAAACAATGAAAAAGAGCATGCAAAGATGTGGTTCAAAGAGCTGAACGGCATCGGCGATACTGCTGAGAACCTGAAGGCAGCAGCCGATGGAGAAAACTACGAGTGGACCGATATGTACGAAGGCTTTGCGAAGACGGCAGAAGAAGAGGGCTTCCCGGAGCTGGCTGAAAAGTTCCGCCTGGTGGCAGCAATCGAGAAACACCATGAAGAGAGATATCGTGCGCTGCTGAACAACATCGAGACCTCACAGGTTTTCGAAAAGAGCGAAGTGAAGATCTGGGAATGCCGCAACTGCGGACATATCGTTGTCGGCACCAAGGCACCGGACATCTGCCCGACATGCGCACACCCGCAGGCATACTTTGAAGTTAATGCAGAGAATTATTAAGATAGGGCGAGCTTTGGTAATTGTTCGACAGGCCGGCAATCACTGAGGCGATAACTATAAGAAGAAGCCGCACAGCAATGTGCGGCTTTTTTATTAGCTCCAGCTCAGCACCAGGTCCATGATGCGCGGATCGCGAAGCAGATGCATCCAGACGGTGTAGGTCGCTTTGTAAAAGTCATCGTGGATCGGCATGTTCTGCTCGATGATCGGGCAGGTGTATGGCAGCTGCTCATCTTCCCAGATCAGCTCCAGCACGCCGTTCTCATCGATCACCGGTTTTAGCGGGAACGTGCGGCACTGCAGCGGTCTCCAGCTGCGCGGGCAGACAGGTGGCGTCTTGCAGTTGACAAAGTAGACCGGCGCAGTCCACGATTCCGGGAAGCCGATGTCTTTCTGATCCTGTTCCTCCCATGTCAGCCAGTCCTGTTCTTTTTCGGATTCGCGCAAAAGCAGATGCTCTCCCGGGAACAAGTAGATGCCCACGTCGTTCGTCGCATCTTTGCATACGCAGCACGCGCTGCCGCATAGTGTACCGCAGTCGAAGACTTCCGTTTCTACATGATTTAGCAGCCGGTAGATGGCTTTCCATTTGCGGATGTCATCCATCGGGAAAAGAGGCACGGCTTCCACGTGTTCACATACCTGGCTGGCCAGCGCGATGGCACGGCGCAGACAGTCGCTAATCTTCTGCCCATTCAGATAACTGACCAGGAATGCCGCGGAAAAGGCATCGCCCGCACCAACGGTCGATACCACTTCACACGATGGCCGTTTGGATTTGGTGATCTTGTCGCCACGCTCATACACGAACGCGCCGTCGCTGTCCATCGTGACTAAAATCATTTTCAGATTGTCATATTTTTCCAGAAGACGTTTGCAGATCGTGTTGAGGTTGCTCGGCCGTTTGCTGTGTTTCTGCAAGTGGGTCTTTTGTGATGCGCCGTCTGCTTTTGCAGGATCATCTTCAGGTTTTTTAACATCTGCCAGCACGCCGATCTCCTCGCGTGATACTTTCAGGATCGTCGCCGCGCGGATCGATTCATCTATAAGTGCGTCATCGTAATAATGCCGACGGATGTTGATGTCGAAGAACACTTCATCCACCAGATCTTTTTTAGATAGGATGCTTTGGAGCGTTTCGCGGGACTCTTTTCCGCGCTGTGCCAATGTTCCAAAGTAGATGGCGGAGGATTCTTTCACGGCCGCATCTCTTTTGTCTTGCGGGTCGTTTGTTTCGTGGCCATGCACTGGAAGAGTATTCGATGGGAACAGATCCGCCGGCAGCGGGATATGGTCGTATGCGTAATCGCCTGAAAGGTCATAGACAGGCATGCCGTCCTCCAACGTGACCTGACATTTTCCGGTTGGGTAATTGGCCAGACGTGCAATGGCATCTGTCGGAACATTTAACTGCTTACATGCGCGGAGGGCTTCATCGCCCAGCTCATCCTGACCGACAGCAGAAATCAGCCGCACATCCGCTCCTTGCCGCACCGCATGCGCAGCAAAGTTAAACGGCGCGCCGCCGATCTTTTTTTCCTGATCAAAAACATCCCAGAGGATTTCCCCAAAAACAGTTAGTTTCATTTTATATGTAGCATTCTGCGCGTGATCTTTTCTTATGCGCAATCGCGCGTTGTTCGTTCTACATCTCCGGATAACGGCCGGAGCGTTTCAAATACTCCAGACCCATCTCATCCAGTTTCGTTAATCCGTCGTGACCCTTTGGACCATCGGCGGAGATTTCCATCCATCCGTAATTCTCGCGGCTTTCCGGCCAGTATGGCAGTGGGTTGCCGTTAGAATCCGTGCCGTTCGGATCACCGGTCGCGATGAAGTTTGCCCAGTAGGAGCTTACCTGTTCTGCGAGTGCAAAGTCGGCCGGCTCCCATGGCCGGCAGGCAGGGATGCCTTCGCGCATCGACGCAAAGGTGTACCACAACTCCGCGGAGTGCCATGCCAGCTGCACATCGGTATCGCGAAAGGTGCCTCGCTCTTCCGGCAGACACGGCGGGAAGCGGCCAAAGTTGTAGGACCAGTTGCGCGTATCCGGAGCGGTCTGCGCGCGGTAAGCGCCAAAGTAGCGGTCAGCCATCGTGAGGCCAAGACCGTTGCCGCAGATCTGGCTCGCCAGCACACGGCTTTGGAAATCTGCGTTCTCATCGGTGACCGGCCACAGGGAACGAAAATCATATTTATCATACAGGTCGCCCAGGCGTTCTTTCATTACATCATAGAACTCCTCGGCGCTTTCAAACTTTTTGGTCGGCCCAATAGCAAACTCGTTGCGCACGGTACACTCGCCAATGTTGACACCGTTAAGGTAATCCACGTGTGTGCCAAATTCGTCCATGTTCTGTGCACCGGATACATGTGCGACATACTCGCCGTCGCACACCATCGAGCCCGGGACTCTTCCCGGACCAAAGCCAAACGTCAGCCCATCTTTCAATTTGAAGAATTTGACCGCCGGGATCTTGCGCAGCTCTTCCGGCGTGATATCCGGATCGAGGCCGAGGTTCTTCAGGTATTCGATGTTGTTTTTGTAGGCGGTCTCCATCGGCAGGTAGTCTCCGCGCACCCACGAAAGGCCGGACTGGTTGATGCATCGTTTGATCTTTCCCTGCGTCTTTGGCGATGTGGCAAGGGCAGTGGACTTCGCTGTGCCGCCGGACTGACCGCCGACAGTGATGTTGTCCGGATCACCGCCAAAGTTGGCGATGTTTTCGCGCACCCAATCTAACGCTTTGATCTCATCCATCAATCCGTAGTTGCCGCTGATGCCGCCCTGCTCGGCGGAGAGCTGCGGCAGGCAGAGATAGCCGAACACGTTAAGACGCTGCGCCACGCTTACCACGACGATGCCTTTGCGCGCCAGTTCGGACGGATCGAATTCAATTTCTGTGTAGAAGCCGCTGGCCAGACCGCCGCCGTGGAACCACATGAAGACAGGCCGCCGCTCGGTGTCATCGGCCGCGCCGGTGGTGATATGAAGGTAAAGGCAGTCCTCGCTCATCGGAGGTGTGCCCAGGTAGTAAAAGTCGCTGACCCATGGCTCGCGTGTCAGGCCTGTGCCGGTCTCCTGAACCGGTCTCGACGCGCCCAGCGATGCATCCCACTCGCCGATCCACGGCTCCGGGTCCACAGGAGGACGAAACCGGAGGTCGCCGATTGGCGGCGCTGCGTATGGTACTGATCGAAAGGTGGTGATACCGGCGTACTTGCCCGTAAGTTCTATCCCGCGCACGACGCCGAATTTGGTTTGCGCTTTTTTGATCATAATGTCCTCCTTTTATCATTGGGTATGCCGCGGTATGCAGTTTGCGGCTGTTCTTGCTTGTATTAGCTTACAACTGCTTTCTTATGCCGCTGTTGCCGATGCTTATTCTAAAAAGATTATAACCCTATATGAATGAATCGGACAGTCAAAATTCTGAAGGAAGCACAGCATGGCGCAGACATCGTGGCCGGAGACATCATCCGCTTTTAATCTGCCAGGCGATATTGCTTGATCAGATGGTCCAGGTAACGGTCGTTGAAAGCGTACTGGCTGCTTTCCATGGTCATGAGCAGGTTCACGCCCGGAAAGATCCCATTTTCCGCGTACAGAGCAAGCTTCTCCAGCAGCTGGTGCTTCGCGTAATCCGGGTCATCCACCTTGCCGAAATGCTCATGTATATATTCCTTGCGTGTACGCTTGTCCAATACGATGAAATCCGGCCGCCGGATGATTTCCTTTTTCCCGTCCATTAGTTTCATTGGGAATTCATAGCGATACGGGATCCCCCGCCGCAAGTATTTGTCAGCGATGATCTTCTCGGACTTTGACCGTACGCGCTCGCCCCTCTCCGACAGAAAGAACGGATCCCTGGCATCAAATGTTCCCGGCACATACTGCACGCTTTCCCATTGCCGGATGTAGTCCTCGTCCGACATCACCAAAGGCATTACCAGCACCTTCCGCCCTTCGTGCAGATTCTGATAGACATCCTGCAGCGCGTGCGGATCGTACTCGCCGGGATGCCTCTCTAAAATGCGCAGCTGCTGCCGCGCCACCCGGAGGAGCACCCGTTCATAGTCCTGCTGTGCAAGCTGCCGCGCAATGCCGAGTTCGTTTTTGGTAAGATGTCGGTTTTGCGCAGGCTTTTTATCTGCGGCGGGAACATAATGATAGTAGCGATAATAGCCCTTATTTGGGCTTACGCGAAGTGTCCCCTGCAGCCAGTTTTTCGATTGATATTCTATTTGCGCAATGATAGACTGCAGGTTCTGTTTTTCTTTTTTTAAGGATGTCAGTTCTTTCATATTAGTTAAAGTCCTTTCTTAAATTAATATCCAGAGATTAAAAAAATGATTCTTGGTCATACAAGGTGGAAGCAGATTATGACCAAGAGAGAAAAAAGATATATATGGTCATACAAGGTGGAAGCAGATTATGACCAAGAGGAAAAAATAACATGTATGGTCATAAAAAGTGAAAGCAGATTATGACCAAGAGGGAAAAATAACATGTATGGTCATGAAAAGTGAAAGCAGATTATGACCAAGAGGAAAAAATGATATGTATGGTCATAAAAAGTAAAAGCAGATTATGACCAAGGGAGAAAAAAGATACACATGGTCATAAAAGATAAAAGAGAATTATGACCATACAAGAAAAACAGCTAGTATGGTCAAACAACAATTATGAGTGAGCGGAACCCCACCCTCACTCCAAAATCTTCAGCTTTGTGTTTTGGATGTCGAGCTCCAGGACGCTGCTGGCGAACTGCTGGAACTTCATCGCACCGTCACTGACAAAGAAACTGTGGTCCGCAAGCGTGCAAGGCGTGCTGGATTCCAGGCCGCGGTGCGAAAGGAGACCTTTCAAAGCCTGCGCCGTCTCGTAGGCCGGGTTGACTAGGGTGATGCCGTCGCCGATCTCGCGGGCGATGATCGTCCGCAGCAGCGGATAGTGCGTGCAGCCAAGGATCAGGGCGTCGATGTTGTTCTCCTCGATCATCTTGTCGAGGTAGCGGTGGATCATGGTGATCGTCACCTCGTCGTCGATCATGCCTTCCTCCACCAGGCTCACAAACAGCGGGCAAGGCTGGCCAAAAATCTCGCAGTCCGGGCGGATCTTCTTAATGAATTCCGTGTAGAGGCCGCTGTTGATGGTTCCCTCGGTGCCGATGACGCCGATGCGGCCGTTCTTCGTAGCCGCTGCGGCAGCACGTGCGCCAGGCTCCACCACGCCGATCACCGGGACATCCACTTCCTCCTTCAGCTCGTTCAAAGCCAGCGCGCTGGCTGTGTTACAGGCGATGACGATCGCCTTCACATTCTGCGAAAGAAGGAACTTCGAGATCTGCCGCGAATAGCGGATGATGGTCTCTTTGGACTTGTTGCCGTAAGGGACGCGAGCGGTGTCGCCAAAATATATGATTTTCTCGTTCGGTAGATTCCGGAAGATCTCGCGGGCGACCGTCAGGCCGCCGACACCGGAATCGAAAACGCCGATCGGAAGATTACGTAATTCTGCGTTTGCATTTTTTGTATCCATAAATTGTCTCCTTGGGAAGCACCTCCTGCCGCAAGCTGGTGTTGAACACAGCAGCCAATCCGCAGCGAATCAAAGCGGACTTCCTCGCAAAATAGTAACATTTTATTTTTATTTCGTAAAGTGCACAGATTGTGCTATAATACCACCGATTATGGCCAAAAGTGAGTGACGGCCGGAAAGAGGGTTATCATGGATAAAAGAAATCTTACCTTATTAACAGACCTGTATGAACTGACAATGATGCAGGGATATTTTAAATACGGCAATACCGAGACCGTTGTTTTCGACGCATTCTATAGAAAGAATCCGTGCGAAGGAGGTTACGCGATCTGCTGTGGACTGGAGCAGGTGATTGATTACATCAAGAACCTGAATTTCTCCTACGATGACATCCAATATCTGCGGAGCCTGAATCTGTTTGAAGAAGACTTCATCAACTATTTAAGCTCCTGGCATTTCACCGGCGATATCTACGCCGTTCCGGAGGGCACCGTTGTCTTCCCGTACGAGCCGCTGGTAAAAGTCGTTGCACCGATCATGGAAGCACAGCTGCTGGAAGCTGCTATCTTAAATATTGTGAACCATCAGAGCCTGATCGCAACCAAAGCAAGCCGCGTTGTTTACGCAGCAGGCGGCGGCGTTATGGAATTCGGCTTAAGAAGAGCACAGGGACCGGACGCCGGAATCTACGGTGCAAGAGCAGCCTGCATCGCAGGATGCGTGGGAACCTCCAATGTGCTGACCGGCCAGATGTTTGATGTAGCCGTCAAAGGCACACACGCACACAGCTGGGTCATGAGCTTCCCGGATGAGTATACTGCATTCAAGACATATGCAGAATTATATCCGGATGCATGCATCCTGTTGGTCGATACTTACGATACATTAAACTCCGGCGTGCCGAATGCCATCAAAGTTTTTGATGAAATGAAAGCCAAAGGAATCAAATCCAAATTCTATGGCATCCGCCTTGACTCGGGCGACCTGGCATACCTGTCCAAGAAAGCACGTAAGATGCTCGATGATGCAGGCTATCCGGATGCAGTCATTTCCGCATCCTCCGATCTGGATGAGAACCTGATCTTCTCCCTGAAGAGCCAAGGTGCACAGATCACATCCTGGGGTGTCGGCACCAACATGATCACATCCAAAGACTGGCCGTCCTTCGGCGGAGTCTATAAACTGGTGGCAATGCGTGATTCCAAAACAGGCGAGTTCACACCGAAGATCAAAGTGTCTGAGAACATCGAAAAGATCACCAACCCGGGCAACAAGAAGATCTACCGTATTTACAGCAAAGAGACCGGCAAGATCATCGGCGATCTGATCGCACTGGATGAAGAAGTCTACACCGAGGATCAGGATATCCTGCTGTTCGATCAGCTTTCCACCTGGAAAAAGACGCTGGTCAAGGCAGGTACCTTCACACTGCGCGAAGTGCTGGTCAAAGTATTTGATAAAGGCGTCTGCGTGTACGACAGCCCGAGCGTGGCCGAGATCACAAAGACCTGCGAAAAGGAACTCAATACCCTTTGGGAAGAGACCAGACGTCTGGTCAATCCGAGCAAAGTCTACGTGGACCTTTCCGAAAAATTATACGGCATCAAGCAGTCGCTGCTTGATAAAGCGCACAGCGTAGAGTAAAATGCGCGTTGCGCCACTGTTATTTGACAATAATACATCCCGCTGGTGACGAGAAAGCCCGCGGGCAAGGAGGACATAATGTACGACAAAGTTAACACAAATCTGGATTTTGCATCACGCGAAAAAAAGGTAGAACAGTTCTGGAAAGACAACCGGATCTTTGAGAAGAGTATGGAACTCAAAGAAGGCTGTCCGCAGTACATGTTCTACGATGGACCGCCGACCGCTAACGGCAAGCCGCATATCGGCCACGTGCTCACCCGTGTCATCAAGGACCTGGTGCCGCG
This sequence comes from Lachnospiraceae bacterium, assembly GCA_017536965.1. GTDB lineage: Bacteria > Bacillota > Clostridia > Lachnospirales > Lachnospiraceae > RGIG5612. The sequence goes on from JAFWCK010000013.1 coordinate 27,010, forward strand.
TTTCTGGACGATGAAAGGCTACGAAGTGCCGCGTAAAGCAGGCTGGGATACCCATGGCCTTCCGGTCGAGATCGAAGTAGAGAAGCTTCTTGGCCTGGATGGCAAAGAGCAGATCGAAGAATACGGCCTCGCTCCATTCATTGAGAAATGTAAAGAAAGCGTCTGGAAATACAAAGGTATGTGGGAGGATTTCTCCTCGACCGTCGGATTCTGGGCAGACATGGAGAACCCGTATGTTACCTATGAAAACAATTACATCGAATCCGTCTGGTGGTCGCTGAAGCAGATCTGGGAAAAAGGACTCTTATATAAAGGATATAAAGTCGTGCCGTACTGCCCGCGCTGCGGAACGCCGCTTTCCAGCCACGAAGTCGCACAGGGTTACAAAGACGTTAAGGAACGTTCCGCAATCGTCAAGTTCAAAGCTTCCGGCGAGAACGCATACTTCCTGGCATGGACGACCACTCCGTGGACACTGCCATCCAACGTGGCACTTTGCGTGAATCCGGATGAGACCTACGTTAAAGTGCAGAAGGGCGACGAGTTCTACTACATGGCAGAAGCCCTGGTGGAAACCGTTCTGGGCGATGATGCCGTCATCATCAAACGGTATCAGGGCAAAGAATTAGAATACAAAGAATATCATCCGCTGTTCCCGAACGTGGATTACAGCGGCATCAAAGGTAAGATGCATTACGTGACCTGCGACGGCTACGTTACACTGACCGATGGTACCGGTATCGTACACATCGCACCGGCATTCGGTGAGGATGACTCCCGCATCGGCCG
>JAFWCK010000107.1 GCA_017536965.1 Lachnospiraceae bacterium
CGCTGTTTTATAAAAACGGATTATTGTGATCGATGATCTCTACGCCGCGATATCCCCGGCAGCGTTTGCCTTTTCCCCGATAAATGTTATTATCAGGTGTCAGGTGATAAGTCCCTGAATATTGAGAAAGATAGTTGGCAAAACTCTTCATGGACAGCGCGTTCTCCGCATTGTCTTCGCACCATTCCTTGTACGCCGCGTACAGATCGCTGGTAGCCGCCTTACTGTCCTCATGGAAAGTGAGATATCCTTCGGAAGTCAGGAACTCCGGAATGTTGTTGGCATCCTTTACAATGGCGGCAATATTCTCCTTTGATCGTTCGCTGATAGTGAAGCGATAGTCATTTGCAATAAGCCGCTGCAGGCCTTCCAGACACCACAGGAGAATGCCCTCTTTTTCAGCAGCCAGCTTGTCCATCAGGTAGGGGTCATCGACACGATCCACCGGTTTATCCTTCGTCGTGATCACGATCTGTCGGCGAAAGAATCCGTCAGATCGGTCGTGGAGTGCGGTGAGAGCACCATTCCCGAAACAAAGAAACCGGACATAAAGGAGTGTCTGATAGCTTTGCTCATGCTTTCTTTCTACATCCATCTGACATTCGGAAGTGACGATCGATTTGATATAGTTCGTTTTGGTCAGTGCGCTCATATCCATATCGTCATCCACCATAAGAAGCCGGTCTTCCAGATCCGCCCGGGCAAAGTCATTTTTTTCGACCTTCTGGATACTGGTGGTATTCATATTGATTCCAAGAAGAGATCTCATGACAAGGCCAATGCGGGACTTGCCTTCACCGCCTTTACCGATCAGCATCAGCATCTTCTGTGCTTTGGTAGTCGGGATCAGGCAGTACCCCATATATTCCTGCAGTGTCAGAATATCTTCCGGTATCAGAAGTTCCGAAAGGAATCTCAGCCAGACACCCGGCATGTCTGCATCCGGATTGTAATCGACCGTCAGCCGGTTGCGGCAATATTCTTTATCCCTTCTGAAACGGCCATCCAGATACCAGGTGCCGTTTGCCACATGGATCCGGTCATAGTGCAGCGGGATGTCCTCCGAATAAGCCATGAGCTTGATCGTTTTCAGCAGGTCATCCACTTTCCTGGCCACGCCGCTTTCCTTCCATTCACTGATATCATCAAAGATGATCTGCTTTAGGCTGCCTTCATCAGGTACGAGACCGTCCACTGTAAAGAACCTTCCGTGAATGCATTTCATGGGATGTGCCGACAGAAAACTGCAGGAATAAATCAATTCATTAATCTGCCTGTCCTTCGTGACCCATGCCGGCGCATCAGCCGGCAATACGTTCGTTCTCGCCATACTCTGTTATCCCCCTTTCCTTTGCGCAGTCACGGCGAACCTTTTCCTCCAGTCCGCCGATCATTCCGTCATTCATTAGAGCCTTCACTGTCGTTGCCCTCAGCTCCAGATCACCGACTGTCAGGATGTCCGCCAGATATTCGATGTAGTCGAGCATCTGGCAGGCTTCCACAAACCGGTCATCATAGTCTTCATCCATGCTTTTGGGCGCATACCTTACCTTCCAGTCCTCCAGAAGATGCAGATAATCACAAAGCACCCGCTGACAGTAGCGTTCGTCATCCCGGAACGCCCTGATCATCGGGTGCTTTGGTTTTGCAAGTGCTGCTGCGGACGGAGGCTTATCAGGATCGATCCCAAAGTCCGCCGCCAGCTTCTTTGCCGCTTCATAGGGCCTGAGATCAAAGAGTCTCGCCACCAGGTCAACCACATCTCCCGTAGCACCACAACCGAAGCAATAGAAGTAATCTTTATTCAGCTTCATGCTGGGATGACGGTCATCGTGGAATGGACACTTTGTCATTCCGTGGTGATTTACCTGTAAGCCGTACATCTTCGCCGCGGCAGGTACGCTCACACTCGCCTTTACAGTTTCAAATAAGTTCATATACTGGTTCCTCCTTTAAATTTAGATTTGGATTTCTCATCCTGATGTCTTATACGGAGGAAAATGCCGAAGATTGAAAAATTGGGCGTTATTGGGATTGGCAGGATAGGGGAAGGAAGAAAATTGCAAAAACGCAATCCATTGTCCGCTTTTTGGGACAGATGACTGGATATACTAGATCTAAGCTTGGACGTGTTTGTCAGTCGGGAATGGTTTTGAATTTGTAGTTTAAAGGGATATATTTTGATAAATCGCAAATGTTAACCCCTTTAACTTGATTTTATCGCAGTCAAAAAGTATAATGGCATTGATGGATTGACACATGGAAAGGAGAACTTTCATGAGACTATATAAAAGAGAGAATTACCTGAAGAAAATACGTGGTTTTTACCATGATACCGATATAATCAAGGTGATCACCGGTGTTCGTCGATGTGGCAAGTCCTGCCTTATGGAAACGATAGCAGGGGAGCTCACAGAAGCTGGAATCGCCTCCGAAAACATCATTTACCTGAATCTGGACAAACGAGGATACCGCAATATTAAAACAACAGATCAGCTGGATGCACTCATTGAGGAAAAATCTATTGCAGCAGGGCCAAAGTATCTGTTCATTGACGAGGTTCAAAATGTCAAAGATTTTGAAGAAGTGATCAATGGTTTTAGAGAAGAAGATGAATACAGTATTTTTATCACCGGTTCTAATTCTTATCTTCTCAGTGGAGAGCTCGCCACAAAACTGACCGGCCGCTATCTTGAATTCGAACTGTATACGTTGAGCTTTGAAGAATACCTTGGGATGAAGGAGTTTCTTGGAAAAACAATACAGAGTGACCTGACCGCCGAATTTGATAACTATATATCTGAAGGAGGTTTCCCGAAGGCATTACAATATGAAGGAGCTGATAAACGTGCCTATATCCAGGGTGTTATCAATGAGATTTTTAAGAAAGACATAAAGAAGAGAGTAAAGATCCGCAAAGTATCTGTCTTCGAAACTGTACAGAGATATATTATCAACAACTACGGCGCTACCATGAGTCTGACAAACATTCTGGAAGAGCTGCATAAAAATGGATGTCCAATCAAAAGAGAAACCTTACATCGATATATAAGAATCCTGGAAGAGGCCAAGATTATCTATCCATGTTATCGTTTTGATCTGAAATCCAAAAAATCCATATCCGGCGAGCAGAAGTATTATCTTGCAGATTTGGGATTCTATTTCGCCTTTAACACGGATAAACGTATCAACTACGGTCCTGCTTTAGAGAACATCGTTTACACCTACGCCAGATCAAAAGGTTATGATGTCAGTGTCGGCCGGATCGGAAAACTGGAATGTGACTTCATACTGGGTCAAAATAATATGGATTATGCCTATGTGCAAGTAGCTATGACGATAATGAACAGCCTCGATACGGAAGAACGCGAGTATCGTCCGCTTGAAAGCATCCGCGATAATTATCCCAAATATCTGCTGACAAGGAACGATCTCATTCAACACAGGAGCGGCATAAAGCATTACAACATCGCTCCGTTTATGAAAGACAATCGGTTATTCTGAAATAAACAGCACCACATAAGGAGGGGAATGCTCTATGACCAGGACCTGGCTCCCCAGTGATACACGACAGCGTATCCAGGATTTGATAAAAGACAGCAGCATTACGCAGGCCGAGCTTGCCGGGATCATCGGCCTTTCTGAAAGTGCGCTCAGCCGGTACCTGAAGGGGCAGACAGAAATGCTTGGCGACGGGTACATCATCAAAATCGCAAAGTATTTCAATGTCTCCACGGACTTTATTCTCGGAGAAACAAATATTCCGGATCGGAAAAATTACGACATTGAAGAGCTGGGACTGTCGGCCGAATCAGCGAAACTACTTTATACCGGCAAGATCGATGCCCGCATCCTGAACCTGCTTCTCGAAAACCCGCGCTTCCCACAGCTGGCTGCTTTGCTCGCCCGTTACCAGAACGAAATTGTAAAATCCGGAATTGCCGCCATGAACCAGCAGCTCTCTTTCCTGAGTTCTTTGCTTTTGGATCAGGCGGATAATAATCCCGATAGTGCTGAGTCCGCCAGACAGGCCGCGCAAGATATCAGTGCCATACGCACTCCGATAATAAATGCAGATACGACCGCCATCCAAAATGTATTTATGCTAATCGTCAGAGATATCAAAGAGCAGGGAGAAACTATCGTTACAGACAGTAAAGCAGCCTCTGCAGAAGTAATGCAGAAACTGCGAAAAGAACTATCCAAAGGGCAGGACTCTCCCGATCTCAGAAACCTGACTGCGGAAGATCTGACTGCTGCCGTCATGAAGACGATTGCTGCAACAGGTATTTCTGAGGATACTCTGCAAAGCCTTGGTTCGGCATATACAAAAGTTTTAGAAGAAATGAAGGATCTGACCCATGACGAATGAGCAATTATGTTCGCTCGCTCAGGAAGGAGATCATGATGCCGAAACAACCTTGATCGAAAATGTATTGCCGTCCATTCAGCTTACTGCTGCACAAATCAAAGAGCGTTATCCGGGTCTTATGCTTGAGAGGGATGATCTGATTCAGGAAGCGCTCATCGGATCCATGCGGGCAATAGAAACATTTGATCTGAAATCCGGCAATCTTTTTCAAACCTATGCTTCGGCAGTTGCGGAAAATGCAATGCTCGACTACGTCCGGAAATGCATTTCCGCTCTTCCTGCTTCCGGAAAGATTACAAGTCTGGATGCTCCGGCACCCGGCACCGAACCGGAAGATAATGTAACTTACGCAGAGATCATTCCCGATGACTTTTCAAAAAATCCTGAGCAGCTGTTCATCAAAAAAGAGACAATCACAGAAGTCAGAGATGCTCTGAAAATGATCACCGAACGCGAACGGACATATCTTCATTACCGCTACGGTTTTGTGGATGATCTACCGCATGATCAGGCAGAAACCGCGGCCCATTTTCATCTCAGTCTGAGCCGCGCAAGGAGTACGGAAAGAATCGCTCTCGAAAATGTCCGGCTGGAGCTTCCATGGTGGTATTGAGTCGATCCGTTTTTTGATATACCTCTATTCCGCAGCCCGTGACGGTACAGATTCTGTGACGATTGTCACATCGCCTGTACCTTTTCTTTGCTCAAGGGTTTCCCTCTGCGGGAGAAACCTTTCGCAAAGAAAAATACGGAAACAGATCGCATATCAAAGGGGTGCGCTCCATTTCCGTATTCGGTCTGCTTCATAAAGGTATAACACACTAGACTTTCCAAGGAAAGTCGTGTGCCAAAAGGGACGCCGTCCCCTTTGGAATCCCCTGCCACGACACCTCCGGTTTCTTTGGATTCTTCCGGCCAAAGAAGACACTGTCTCCTCTGGACTTCACTGCCAATTAGGGGCGGATAATCCCCTACCGCAATGTCTGAGGATTACACCACATAAACGTGAAAATTCTTTGATTGTCATATCCGGCACCTCCTTTCTGACCACGTTGTATCATGGCAGTTCACTGTAAGGTCAAGAGGTTTCAAAAGATTTTTCATGCTTCCAACCACGCATCTGCTTCCTGTCTCGAATAAAAAACCACGATTTTCTTTGTATCCGCATACAGCTCTATCAGTTGATAGATCCTCGGAAGCTGATCCTTTGAAAAATCCAGGATAAACTGCCTGAATTCCGGATCGAATTCTTCCTCGATCCACGGCATATCTTCACGCTTCTGACCTATCCGGGCTTCTGCGCCTTGCAGGCACTCATCCACCGGAAGATCAAAGAAGAAAACTTCCGTGCAATTTTCAAATCGCAGTGGTAGTGTCCTCTGATAATTCCCGTCGATGATCCACTCGTCTGTATTTAGAATCTCGGAGAGCTTTTCATCAAAGTCATCCCGACTGACTGTGGTCCGGTCCGAATTATGGAAGATCATATCCAGATAGTAGAGAGGGAGACCGGTTTTATCCCGGAGCTTTCTTGAAAAGGTACTTTTCCCGGCTCCAGGGCTGCCGATAACCAGAATCCTTCGCGGCAGATCCGCCAGGTTTTTCTTTAGCATCACAATCTCGTCGGTTCTGTATTCTTCAGTGAACCCGGCTTTCAGGAACATCGCTCTGGCAGGATTGTCGATGGCGATATCGTCCCGTAGGACATCTACTCCGTTCTTTGCTGCAGCTTGACACAGGAGCTGCAGACCGGAAGTTCCATATCCTTTTCCCCGATATTCCGAAGCCACGATCACATCCGCAAGCCAGATGAAGCGTTCCTCATCATAGTGATATGCAATCTCTCCGACAAATGTGTTTGTTTCCGAATTCTTCAAATACCGGTAGAAGCGCTTATTCTCATGGTGGATCAGCCAGCTCTCATACCATCTTTCCCATTCAGTCTCCGGGAAGGGTATTGTCCCGCCCCAGGCTGTGTTATAGGACATAGTAGCTTCGTCCGCCATAAACTGCTGCCGGAACCACAGATCCTGCAGCGCTGGCATGTATATAGTAATCATAAATCCTCCAAATAGGCCTTCGGTAATCAGCATCTCCAGAACCCTTACTTTACGTTCCGGCGTAATCACGATAGATTATAGATTCTTTGCGTTTTTCTTTTTTGCTGGTGTTACTGAGACGTTATAAGTCCTTCTGCTGTCATTTCATAGATTTTATTGCAGACTTCGGAAATATATTTTCGGTCATGGGAAACACTGATGATGGTTCCCGGAAACTGTCTCAGTATTCCTCGTACTTCCGGTCCTGACAAAGGAGAAAAATTCCTTGTGGGTTCATCCAGAATCAGAACATTTGCCTCCGTCAGGCTCATTTTCAAAAGAAACAGTTTTGCCTTCTGACCGCCGGACAGCTCCCTGACCGGATGAAACATCTCATCAGAAGTATATTTCATGGATCCCAGAAAAGTTCGGACCATGGTTATTTCATCCTTGGCCCCGGAAGAAGCCAGGTACTCGACCGGAGTCAGATCAAAGGGCAGCTCTTCTTCATAATTCTGCGGCATATAACAGGCAGACAGATCTGTTCTGCTGCAGAGTTCTTCTGCAATCTTCCGAATCAAAGTCGTTTTTCCGACACCATTCGGTCCTATGATGCAGATCCTTTCCGGCCCTTTAATCTGCAGGTTTATGTTTTTTGCAAGGATGCTCCCGTTTGGTGACTGAAGATACGGGAGTGACAGATCCAGAACTGTCTTTCCGGCAGGCATGGATTTCTGGTTCTCAAAGCGGATGGTAATAGCCGACTCTTTTTCCGGAATCTCTGTCATTTCATCATGCTCCCGCTCATAGCGCCGTTCCATGGCTTTAACCGACTTCATCTTTTTCTTAAGAAGGCGCCCTCCAGCGGGATCCTGTCTGGAAATGGTCCGCAAATCATGTTCTACAGACTGCTCGATTCGCCGGAATCGTTCCATTGCCTTTTTTTCTTCACGGCGTTCACTATATGCCATCTGTTCCTGCTTTGAAAAACTCTTTTCCCGTTCCTCCATAAACGTTCTGAAGGGCATATTGGCAACTGTTACTCTCGGAACCGATTTACGCCGAAGCTGTTCTACCAGAATGACGCGGTTCGCTGTCCTCTCGATAAGGGTTTCATCATGAGAAATATATAGAACGCCGCCGGGAAACTTATTGATCAGTTTTTCAAGCCACTCCAGTGTCTCGATATCGATATCATTTGATGGTTCGTCCAAAAGCAGAATATCCGGGGCTGCCAGAAGAATTCCTGCCATCTGGAGCTTCACCCGCTCTCCACCGGAGAGACTGCTCATTGCCTGGGAAGAATAAAACATCTCCTCCCGAAATCCCAACTCAGAAGATATCCGGTAGTAATCAGCTGGATTTGCGTTTTGAAAAGCCTGCAGCTCAGAAAAATACTGATACACCGTTTTGTTCTTATCTTCGTCGGACAGCTCCTGGGGCAGGTACCCGAGAAGCTCCCCCTGTGTCGTCCTTGTCCCTTCCGCATCGGCATAATAATCAATCAGACTCGGATCATAAATCCATTTCAGTAAAGTCGATTTCCCGTTTCCTTCTTCACCGACCAACACAGCCTTGTCTCCCGGTTTCAGGACGAACCCAAAATCCCTGATAATCATTCTCAGATCTTTTCTGTGGGTTATAGTAAGTGCATTGATTTGTAACAAAAAAACACCTCTCTCTGACGCACATAGACTGATAAGAGTCTGCCAGAGCGAGGCGATTTCTTAGTTCGCATAGAATTGGTTGAAAGAACCAAGTGGCCTGCGGTAAGAACACAGTGCCATCAGATCCTTTCCTGAGATCCGCTCAAAAAAACAGACAATCTTCATTCAGTCTACGCAAACTGTTTATGGGCATAATACACCCCTGATACTTCCGTTTACATATCCCGAAATTGATTATCTGTTAATCATTGCTTCACCGTCACATGAGCATCATGTGCCTTTCATGGAAATCACAGGCATTATAGCATATTATGCCCTCTTTTTCAATCCTGTTTTTCAAGACTGCGTTCTATCGCGGTCCGCATGTTCTCCAGAAAAGCTACGTCAGGGATCAGCGCGATTCCATGTTGATCAGTAAAGCAATTCTCTGTAAATGCCCAGATCCAGATCCTTATATACGTTAAAGATAATCTTCATCTGGCTTCCGGTCTCATCAAACCAGTTTCGAACTGTCTTCACCGCGATCTCCGCTGCTCTCTGGTTCGGGAACATAAAAACACCAGTTGAGATACAGCAGAAAGCAATACTTTCGAGATTGTTTTCTGCCGCCAGATTCAGGCACGAAGTGTAGCAGGAAGCCAGTAGGTGTTCATGCTCCTTCGTGAGCCGTCCCTGCACGATAGGCCCGACAGTGTGAAGGATATATTTTGCAGGCAGATTATATCCTGGCGTAATCATAGCATGGCCAGTGGGTTCTTGATAGTTTCTGCCATGGACAGCAGCCTGGCGGCACATGTAGTCGTTACAACGAAGCCTAAGGCGTATTCCAGATTTGCTTCCGATAATGTTATCCGCGCAGTTGTGAAGGGGCTGAAAACAGCCTAACATCGCCGCATTTGCGGGATTCGTAATGGCGTCAACCTTAAGCGTTGTGATATCTCCCTGCCATAAATACAGCCTGTCATCTATGGCACAAGGCTTTAGGTCCACAATATCCGTTATTCCGCCTCTAATGGTTTCTTCGGTCAAATACTCGTCCTGAATTGCCAATATCTCCTCGCTGATCGGATCAGGCATACGAACATTCATCAGTGCTCTCAATAGATTTTTTTGCCCCTGCTCATCATCAGGGATCTGGTAGCAGTGGTATTCCGCTCTTTCATTAAGCAGTTGCTTTATCAGCCAGATTCTTTGTTCTTCATGTGTCATGTAAATCAATCCCTTTCCCGGCAGCCAGTTCTTTTAGAGATAAATAGTTCTTCCTTGACGGCTTTGCCCTTTGCGCTTCCCAAGAACGAACCGTAGACCCACTCACACCCAACATGTCTGCAAAATCGACCTGACGAGCATCATAGGCCTTTCTGATTCTCCTGACGACAGTGCCAAATGTATCATTGCAAAATGCTTCATAATCATCTTCAAATAGCTCCGGGTCTTCATTGAGAAACCCTATGGTGATCTTCCTAGCCAGCGCCAGCTTCTCTATTGTTTTATAGTATTTGATGCCTGGGATACAAGCATCTTTTTCCCACTTGGAAACAGCTTCTCCGGTACAGCCAATTAACTTGCCAAAACCATCTAAGGTGAGGCCATAAGCCATGCGGATGCTTTGAATCTTTCTTCCGCAGTCTGATCCAATGAATTCTGCATATTCACTGGATACCTTTTCGGGATTTGCATTCAAATCAGCCATATCGATTCCCACGGCGGCTGCAGCTTTCTTCAACGCAAAGTAAAAGAAGCGGGAAGGCCGTGACCAAGCAATTTCCCAGTGTTCGAGCGTCTGTGCATCACAGCCAATAACTTCTGAAAAGTTTACCAGGGGGAGACCATATGCCAGACGGATCTTCTTAATCTTTACATCCCAGTCCCTTTCAATAAAAGCAGTGTATTCGTCAACATACAAATCCGGATTTTCAATAAGCTTGTCTATATCGATTCCGATGTCTTCAGCAAGCTTCCTGAACTTCAGATACATATCCCTGCGGGGATGAATGTTATTGAATTCAGCTTCCCAAACTGATTCGCTTGCCCGGTCACAGCCAAGCATATCAGAGAATTCCTGCTGAGAGATGCCATACATATCACGGATTTTCCTAATCCTCTTTCCGTATCCCGGCGTGCAAAAGCGGGTGTAGTCATCGATGAATATCTCGGGATCCAGTCCGAAGACTTCGGCAAACATTACTGCATGTTCATAATAGAAATCGACAAATCCCCACTCGAAGTCTGCAATACCGCCCTTGGCAAATCCAACTCGCTTTCCCAGTTCTTCCTGGGACATGTTATGCAGTAACCGATAGTATCGGAGCTTCTCCCCCGGGCTGGCATCATCCGCCACCTTCGGAAGAGATGTATTCAGCTGAATTAACAGCTTGCCATGGTGGAGTTCGATAGATGTGTGATCCTGATATGTGTCGCTTTATCAATGCAGGTATGCATCGGGACGAAGCAGCCCAGCATCTGCGAATTGGCCGCATTTATGATAGCGTCTGCCGCAAGTCTTGTGATATCTCCCTGCCAGATGGAAATAGAATCCGCATGAGGATGCCGGCTTCCCTGATCCGCAATCGTCGGGATATCGGAGATCGGTACGATCCCGTTTTCCCGGTTCCGCTCCTTCAGATACTCGTCCTGAACCGCGAGAACAGAAGGCGCCATCATGCGCGGCAAGCGGATGTTCATCAGTGACCGGAGGAGCCGTTTCTTGCCCGCGAAATCCGCAGGAGTTTCCAAATCCCGGTACTGTATGGAATCTTCTTTGAATTGTTCTACCAGGTAATTCAGTCTTTCATTCTGATTCATATCGCCTCATCCTTTTTTGTACGTGGGTTGCCTCATCCTTTTTGTACGCGGTTTTCATGCCGGAAAACCTGTCCGGTCTTCACATTCGCCAGTGTTCGGATCGATGATAGTCCGGACCTTCATATTGCAGCATTTCTTTCCCTGCCTTTTATCCTGCTTTTCATTTAGCAAAATGATAACAAATTAAGCAACGAAAAACTATTCTACTTTGCAAAATTTCCACCGGAACTGTAGAAAGGCATTCTCGCGGGGGGAAAATGCAGCTCCTGGCGGGGGGAATCCCCACGCACTTTCCCCGAAATCCCCCCGGTACTGCAAAAAAGCTTCCTCGCGGGGGGAAATGCCGCTCCTGACGGGGGGAATCCCCACGCACTTTCCCCGAAATATCTATTATCACTTTAAGGACAAGTATGAGCTGGTGGCGTGGATCTTCTTCCAGTCGGCAGACAGAA
>JAFWCK010000108.1 GCA_017536965.1 Lachnospiraceae bacterium
ACCACTGCCGATAGCTGGAGATATCCTGCTCTTCGTGAGCTTTCTTTGCCATCGCAGTATATAAACCATATTCTTTCTCTTCGCAAAGCTGTGTATAAGCCGGGTCAACATCATCGCGGCGAGGAAGCGGCACATCCTGTGCGACCAGGATATCCTGTACCTTACGGATATCAACGGTATGTGTGGTCGTTCCATCTGCTACTGCCACTGCTGCTGCCACGCCGGCTGCCTGTCCGGTACCAACGCACTGCGGGATCAATGTCAACCAGTCAATTGCTACGTCATCAGCGGAAATATGTCTACCTGGTGCCAGGAGGTTTTCCACCTGCTGTGGGAGAATTGCACGATACGGAATCTCTACAGGACCGCAGTCATTGATCTGACAGATCGTGGAATGCCAAGCGATGACATCATCCTGCTTTGGTGCGAATGCAAAGTCTTTCATGGTCATGATGTATTCGCCTTTCAGACGACGGCTGCAGCGGGTTCCCAGCTGCGGAGCGATATCATAAAGATATGCATCACGGAATGCTACCGGCACAGCCTCTTTCAGATATGCCAGCACATCGCGCATGGTATCTCTGGTCTCGATTTCTGTCTGTGTCTGATCTGCAATTACAGAGCAGTCTTTATCTGCATGCCAGTTATTGACCCAGCACTGATCATTTTGATTTGTTGGCAGCGGCATAGCACGGAAGCCGGCGATCCTGGATACATTCTCACGGATCATATTGGTTCCATCCGGACGCAGACGTTTCCATTCTTCGAAACGATCCCAGTTGATGCCGCCGATACGCCATACCAGAGCAGTCGTATTGCTTCTTGTCTGGCTGTCAGCCAATGCTGCAAACGGAGCACCTGTCTGATAGAAGATATCACCATCTCCGGTCGCATCGATCACGATCTTTGCTTTGATCAATTTACGGCCTTCCTTGCTTTCAAAAATGACGCCGGTGACTGCATCACCTTCCATAACCGGACGTACACCAAATGTATGATAAACTACCCGGATAGAATCTTTTTCTTCCAGAAGCATTTTATCCATTTCAATCTTCAGCTGGTTTGGCTCAAAATAGACCGCACGGACCAGGCAGCTAGGCTTGCAACCATCAAAGCCTCCGCGGCTGACACAGTCATGAATGGCCGACCAGGAATCGATCAACAGCGGGTCTGTAGAACCGATCTCATCCCCACGCGGAGCTCTTACTGCATTTGGAATCTTTTCCAGACGCTGGAACCACTCCTCCTGCAGACCACGGACGAACTGCATATTATACCAGCTCAGGTTCGGGACCATAATGACATAACCGCCCGTTACATCACCGCCGCAATATCCATAGCGTTCCATCAGGATAATATTCTTGCAGCCAGCGCGTGCGGCAGCGATAGCTGCGGAATGTCCGGCAGATCCTCCGCCGACTACCAATATGTCACATGTGTCATAGACCGGAATATCTCTGGCCTGTTCAGTATACATTTCTCCCATGATTCTTTCTCCTTTTTATCTATTTGCTAATAATTCCGCGGAATAATTTTTGACTTCCTCTTTAAACAGCTCCATTTTGTCTGCTCCCGGCATTCCCGGCAATATCATGAAGAACGCGACCGTATCCAGATCAATATATTTTTCAACCCATTCATGCGCCGCTTTGATCACTTCACTTTCCGGCATGTCTTCCGGAAGATCCGGGTGTTCATGAACACCGAAGAAGAGACCCGATCCTTTATATTTCTGTGCCAGACCGTAGACATCATTCATCAGCTGTGGAGCCCAGAGATCTACGCCCATTTCAATGTAGACCGGTACCAGTGTCTCGTTCTTGCCACAGGAATGCAGTTCAAAGAACATACCCTGAGAATGCACACAGTCTGCCACTTTCTTAATATAAGGCGCAATCATTTCGCGTGCGGTATCCGGTGAGAAAAAGGTACTGTGCTGATGTCCCCAGTCATCGTGTATCTGCACCATATCCAGATCAAAGTACTTTTTCATCTCCGTGAAATACTGGCAGTAAAAATCGGACAACTGGTCAAACAGGCGGTGAACGCCTTCCTGCTGTTCCTCATCGATCAACGCAACAGCCGCATTTTCTACATCCATCAATGACATCAGCCTTTCCCAAAAGCCGGTCATGATGACTGTTTCGGACAGGCAGTCCGGAGGGAAATACTCTTTATTCTTTTCATAGCATTCCGCAAAGTCAAACATATCGATCGTCGGAACCGATACGTAATCTTCCCAGTGCGAAATATCCGGCACTTTCGGAGCACCAGGATGTACAGTGGAGCCGCCGACAGCCGGAACGTATTCCCAGTCCAGATCGAACCAGTCACTCCGGTAAATGTTGTCGCCATATTCATATGGCGGCTCTGCATCAAAGACAAAGTGTCTCGCGATAAAATCCTTGTTCATACGCGGCATGAGAGCCTTGGAATCCGCATTGCGGACACCTGCCAATGGGATCCATTCCGCCTTTTCGCCGGACAATCTTCTCCGATAGTTTTCTTTTGCTGTGATCATCGTTATTCCCTCCCATACAATATATTCCTTCCAGTATCCTTATCCAGTTAAATTATTAAATAGTATAGCACATTCTGCTATATCTCATACAACGATTTTCACGCTGCTTTCTCCGCTTTTTTCCTTTGTAACCACGATCTGCCGGTCGATTTTTTCCTTCAGCTCATTTACATGAGAGATGATGCCGACCAGTCGGTTGCTTTCAGTCAAACTCCGGAGCGCGCGCAAAGCCTGCCTAAGAGATTCTTCATCCAAAGTGCCAAATCCTTCGTCCACAAACATCGTATCCAGGCGGATCCCGCCTGCCTGTGACTGAATCTCATCGGAAAGTCCCAGTGCCAAAGCCAGTGATGCTTTGAAGGATTCTCCTCCGGATAAAGTAGCAACGCTCCGCTCACTTCCATTATGATGGTCGATCACATCCAGCTCCAGGCCGCTCTGTTTGAGGAGTCCTGCTGCCTCGGTCCGTCGTTTTAATTCATACTGACCGTCCGTCATGATCATCAACCGAAGGTTTGCCCGCTCGATGATGCGGTCAAAATAAGCCATCTGCACATAAGTCTCAAGCATGATCTTTTCCCTGCCGGAAAGATTCCCATTCGCGGTATCAGAAAGCGTCCGAATGAGCGTCCATGCCTTTTCGGCTTTTACTAAATCCTCCTGTTTTTTTTCTAACTGCTCAGCAGTGGAACGGTTCTGGGAAAGGCGTTCTGTAATCTGCTCCTGCCTTTCGACGGCTGCCGTTTTTTCTGCTGTATAGGTATTCTTGTTTTCCTCTTCTTTCGCAGTATCGATCACAATACGCCCGGCTAAAAGTTTCTCTGCTTCCTGAATGGCTGCAGTAAAAGCTGTAATTGTTTTTTCCTGCTCAGAGTTTGCATTCTGTGCTTCTTTGAGTTCTGCCTCCAGATTGTCCTGTGATTCTTTCAGCATCTTGATTTCATCTTCTGCTTCTGCTTTAGACACGAAGCGGAGCTTCTTCTGCAAAGCCTCTATATTCCGTATGCAGGATTCTTCCTTTGCAGAGACGACTGTGCTCTCTTTTTCCGCATGAGTCAGCTCTGTCTGTTTTTGCTCCAGCAGTGCTTCTTTTTCCAGAAGCTGCTGCTCCAGGAGCTGTTTTCTATCTATCTTTTCTTTTAATGCATTTATCTGCGATTGGATCTTTTTGATCTCTCCTGCCAGACTCTCTTCTTTTTCTTTCGCAGTCTGCTCTGCCTGTAACAATTCCGTTTCATTTTCGGTCAGGCTGGAACGCTCTGCGTCCTGCAGGTTTGTGATATGCTCCAGCTGCGTCTGAAGAGAAGCACTGATTTTCCCCGCCTGGACGCTGGCATCTGAAGCTGCCTTTTGGGCCTCTTCAGCGTCCTGCTTGTAGCCGTCCAGTTCTTCCTTTGTTGGCGCTCCCTCTGTCAAAATCGCCAGATGCGGATGCTCTTTAGATCCACAGACCGGGCAAGGCTCTCCTTCTTTCAATTCTTCTGCCAGGATGCCGGCCTGATCATCCAGATATGCTTTATGAGCATGATCATAAAATGACTTGGCCTCTGCTGCCTCAGCGGCCTTCTTTCGATAGGAATCCTGCGCGGTTTTCAGATCTTTG
>JAFWCK010000109.1 GCA_017536965.1 Lachnospiraceae bacterium
AAGCGAAGTCAAAGTCGATGCAGGAACCTATCCGGTAACATTCACCGGAGTAACCGTAAACGAGACCAGAGATACCACCGGCAACTATGTGGTAGTCGAAACCATCAACGGAAGCATGGTGATCAGCCCGGCTCCTTCCACGGACCTTGGCCTGACCGTAATTAACTATAATGGTGCATATGATGGAGAATCACATGCCGGCGGAGCAACCGCAACAGTTACGGAAGGAACAACAATCCAGTACAGCATCGATGGTGGTGAAACTTGGACCGATGAGGTTCCTAGCATCCTGAATGTAGGAAGTGTTCCTTATAAAGTAAAGGCAACGAACCCGAACTATGAAGATGCGATTGCAGATGGCACTCTGACTGTAACACCGAAGCCTGTAACTGTAACGGCAGATAATAAGAGCAAGGATTATGACGAAGAGGATCCGGCGCTGACCGCAACCGTAAACGGACTCATTGGAGAAGACACCATTTCCTACACGTTAAGCCGCGAAGAAGGCGATGATGTAGGAACCTACACGATCACCGCGACCCCGGGAGAAGGCGCCGAGGAACAGGAAGACGGCAGTTACCTCCAGGGCAACTACAAAGTCACTTATGTATCCGGAACCTTCACGATTGTTCCTTCGGATGAAAACGATATTACCGTTGAATCTGTCACGGCAGTATATGATGGAAATGCACATAGTCCAAGCGCTACAGCATTGAGAGAAGGCTCTGTCATCGAATATAGTGTTGATGGTGGAGAGACATGGAGCGAAGAAGTTCCATCTCTGACGAATGTTGGGACGATTGAGTTCTCTGTCAGAGCAACGAATGATAATTATGAGACGGTTGTAAAAGACGGACTGTTCATTACTATTACACCGGCAGCTGTAACTGTTACGGCAGCTAATGCAACGAAAGTCGCCGGCGCTAATGATCCGACATTTACAGCAACGGTAAGTGGTCTGATTGGCACAGATACCGTAGACATGATTACCTATTCGTTAGTACGAGCAGCAGGAGAGGAAGCAGGTACTTATGCAATTACTCCTACTGGCGAAGCTGTACAAGGCAACTACTCTGTGACCTATGTAGCAGGAACGCTGACGATCACTCCAGCACCTGCTCCGGATCCTGTACCGGAAGTTGTACCGGTACCGCCGGTAGTGCCGCCAGTACCGCCTGCACCACCGGAAGACATCGAGCCTCCGATTCCGCCGCGTGGAGATCCGGAACCGACAACGGAACCAGCGACGGAACCGCAGACAGAAGATATTGTCGAACCGGAGCCGCCAAAAGGACCTGGCGATCCGACATGGGCACTGCTCAACCTGATCCTTTCGATCATCGCAGTGATCACAGCCATCGTAATGGCAATCACCTTCTTCTTCGCTAAGAAGAAAGAGGATGAAGAAGAAGTGAAGGCTGTAAATCCGGATGAAGAAGAGAACAAGAAATCCTATAAGGGTCTCAAGTTCTTAGGCATCATCCCGGCAGCCGCAGCAGTGATCCTGTTCATCCTGACAGAGAATCTGGCAGGCAAGATGATCCTCACGGATAAGTGGACGATCCTTACTGCAGTATTCACCGTCATCGCAATCGTGCTTGGAATCCTTACCAGAAACAAAGCACCAAAGAATGACGATGAGAACAACGAGCAGGCATAAAGATCAAACAACTGAAAACAGATCAAAATAAAAAAGAGACTGTCGCAAGGCAGTCTCTTTTTATGATCAATAATTGTTTTATTTATAAATACTTACATCCCCAGCGTCTCACAAATAATATCGCAGACTTTCTGTGCGGAATCATTCTGCTCGGAAGCAGCGATAGCATTGATATAAGAATCGCGGTTTGCGTACACTTCCACGACATCATTGTACAGAGATTCTTTTGTCAGGTTTTCTTCCGGCAGCACTTCTGCAAATCCACGTTTCTTAAAGGAATTTGCATTCAAAATCTGATCGCCGCGGCTTTGATCTTTCCCCAGAGGGATCAGGATCGATGGCTTCTGCAGGGAAGCGATCTCATAAATGACATTTGCGCCTGCGCGGGAAATGATAACAGAAGCGGCTGCAAACAGATCCGGCAGTTCGTCACTGACATATTCAAACTGACGGTAGCCTTCAATGTTCTGGTATTTTTCATCCATCTTTCCATTGCCGCAGATATGGGCGATGTGGAATGTCTTTAAAAGATCATCCAAAGCAGCACGGACAGCCAGGTTGATCTTCAGCGCGCCAAGGCTTCCGCCGATGATCATCAGCAGAGGCTTATCTTCTGCAAAACCGCAGAACGCATAGCCTTTATGCGGATCGCCCTGCTTTAATTCCCTGCGGACCGGTAGACCGGTACAGACAGATTTATCAGCAGGCAGATACTGCTTGGTCTCCGGGAAGTTGTAGCAGACCATGTTGGCTTTCGGAATGGAAAGCTTGTTGGCCAGTCCGGGGGACAGATCCGATTCGTGGATCACAATAGGGATATGGGCAGAATAAGCTGCATAAATGACCGGAACGGAAACAAAGCCGCCTTTGGAAAAAACGATATCCGGTTTATGTTCTTTCATGTATTTCTTGGCTTCGGAAAGTCCTTTCAGGATGCGGGCCGGATCGGTCAGGTTCTTTACATCCAGATAACGGCGGAGCTTTCCGGAGGAAATGCCGTAATAAGGCAGACCTGCCTGCTCCACAAGAGACTTCTCAATACCGTCATAGGAACCCATATATTCGATCTCAAAACCTGCTTCTTCCAGATAAGGAACCAAAGCAAGATTCGGCGTCACATGACCGGCGGTGCCGCCGCCTGTCAGAAGAATTTTTTTCATAAAGTCGAATGCCTTTCTGCGTTTCTTTTTCCAATATTATACCTTGTCACAGTCTTGTTTTAAAGCGGGTTTTACGATAAAATATACTTTAGCTTCGAATGCCCTTTTTCCGGGAAAATGAAATAGGGCTTTTAATGTTGAGGAGAAAAACGTGAAAATTCAGATCAAACAGGCAATGACCTTAATCGAAAATGAAACAGGCGGGTACTCCGCAGAGGTCAGAAATATCTTTATTGATGGAAACAAAATCGTTTCTCTGGATCAGGCGCCGGAAGG